>DMBB01000388.1 GCA_003446295.1 Erysipelotrichaceae bacterium | reverse complement strand
TTGAACAGATTCGGTTATGAAGAACCGATGCTGCTGGAAGACGCAAGAAAGAAGCTGAGTGAGCTCAGCATAGATTCTCCCTCAGCGATCAGTCCCGATACCACGATCTACCGGACGATCGAAAAACTCAGAAAAGAAGACAGGGGAAGCTTTGCAGTCGTCGATGACGACAAAAAGCTGATCGGTTATGTGTCCAAATCCGATATTGCCAATATGGGTATGGGTGATACCGCAGTCAGTAATGATCTGCTCAAGCACTGTACCGTAGAGGATATCGCTGATACGATCAGCGGAACGATCCTTTATAATGATCCGCTCTACCATCTGAACGGTAAGGTATCCATTGTCGCTATGTCCAGCGGCGGTGTATCGAATTATGAGATCAAGGACAGGATCGTCATCATCGGAGATGACAGCGATGCACAGTGGACGCTCATTGAAAAAGGAGCAGGACTGCTGATCGTCGTATGGGCAAAACAGGTCAGTGATCAGGTTCTGGAAGCTGCCAGACGTCATCACTGCCCGATCATCATTTCCGGACACGGAACCATGAATACTTCACGATACATCTTCTTTGCGCCGAAGATCTCCCTTGTCATGAAAAGGGATCCGTATGCCCTCAGAGCTGATGAGTTTGCCGAAGAGGCAGGACGCAAGATGATGACGAACAGGTACCGCAGCTATCCTGTACTGGATAAGGAAAACCATCTGGTCGGATATGCCGGCAGGTTCCACATCATGAATGCACAGAACAAGAAGATCATTCTTGTGGACCATAATGAATTCTCACAGTCTGTACGGGCTATCGAGAAGGCACAGATCCTGGAGGTGGTGGACCACCACAGGATCAGCGATTTCAATACCACGCAGCCTGTGTCATTCCGCAATGAGATCGTCGGCTCAACAGCTACGATCATTGCAACGATGTTCAGGGAGAAGCAGGTGCCGATCCCTGAGAACCTCGCAGGACTGCTGCTGGCAGCCATTCTGTCAGATACGCTGATCTTCCAGTCTCCGACCACGACGAAACGTGATCTTGAAACAGCGAACATTCTTGCTGCACTGTCGGACCTGGATCCGGAAGAGCTTGGAAATGAAATGTTCCATGCGGCAATTGCCGGCCAGAAGAAGAGCATGAAAGAGCAGATCGTCCAGGATATCAAGTACTACGATATCTACGGAACCAGTACAATGATCTCTCAGATCATGATCGGTGAATCTGAGGAATACCTGAAGAAAGACCGTGAGATCCAGATGACACTGAAGCGTCTGGCTGAGCAGAAGGGTCTTGACCTGATCGTTGCGGCATTCACATCTGTGACTGAAGAAGGCTCATTGTTCTTTGCCGAAGGAGATAAGGCAGCCAAGGTCATGGAAAACCTTTATCCTAAGGGCGATATGCATACGCTGAAGCACGGCGTCCTTTCCAGAAAACTGCAGATCCTTCCAATGGTCACAAAAGCGCTGGAGAACTGATCATACATTGCATATGTGCAGACATCCGGCTGATTTTTGATCGCCCAAATTAGTTTAAAAGCTTTTGGTCTTTCAGAATGATGTCAGTTCTGAACATTCCGTCGCTGACTTCGCTTGCAAACTGACCATCATATTGGTCTGCAAGACTTGAAAGGATCGTAAATCCGATGCCGCGTTCCAGTTCCGGGATGCGGCGTTTTTTCTCTTTCTTGTCTGTCGGTACAGTGTTGATACAGGAAATCGTTAAGTACTGATTTTTGTATTTTGTTGTTAAAGAGATCTTACTGTTGTCAGTGTTTCTGCATGCTTCTATGGCATTGTCGAGAATATTTCCATAGATACAGATCAGGTCCGGGTTGGAGATGTTCAGTACAGAAGGCAGGTAAACATTTGCCTCAAAAGCAATGCCTGCTGCAATGATATCTTCGCGTTTCTTTTCCAGGTAACTTGCAACGACGGTATTTCTGCATTCAGAGAAAGATACATCAGTTTTATCCTGTTCTCCGAGTTTATGAATATAATCTTTGGCGTCCTGGATCTCACCGCGTTCCAGGAGACCTTCCATTGCATAGAAGTGGTTGTCAATGTCATGGCGCATCTTCCGCATGTCTGCATAAGTAGAGGCAATGTGATTATAGTAGTTCTCCTGGGAATGGACCTGTTCTTCCAGCATTTCACTGCGGATACGAAGCTCGGTATTGGAAGCTGTCAAACGGATCGTGTAGATCAATGCGGCATCAGCCAGCAGGTCGATTGCAAGCATGGCGATAACCATTTTTGTGTCGTAATATCCATACCGGACAAAGTGTGCGTACCACACATATAAAGAGAATAACTGGCTGGCAGGGAACAGGATAAAAATGAACCATTGCTTTTCAATAATAAGTCCCTGTGTACGTCTTTTCACTGCCATAAGAACTGCGGTAAAAATCGAGATGATCGTCAGATTCAGCAATGTGAATATGGAATATACAGGGACTGCATATTTCTCAAACAGTTCACCGGACAACTCCATTTCATATGGGAACAGTGCCGTTGAGAATACCTCGGAAATAGCTACAGTCATGACCAGCAGGAGACTGGCAGTTATCTTAAACAGCGGTTTATCAGTGTGAAAGAAATACATGATCAGGATCGGCATTGCAAAACCGACAAAGAACCGCAATGCAGAGAATATAGGGAAGACATTCTCAAACAAATACCAGAACCCGAACTGGATCGCGACCTCCAGAATAACTGTAATGACCTTGGGATATTTGTTATCGAAGATCAGATTGGCTGCGACCATCCAGAACAGGATCAGAAAGAAATTGGAAATGATATATTCGATACCGCTGTGCATAGTGACGCCTCCTATGTGCTCATGCAGGTTACATATAAAACAGGTGTTGTGAAGATGGGTTAAGCAGAGATCTGCAGTATACATGATGAATCGATCATATAATTACGAAATATTCAGAATCATAGTCAGAGATATGCAGAACATTTTTGTGAGTATTTTGAACAGTACTATAAAGCACTTCACTGATCATAGTGAAGTGCTGGAGTGTTAATCGCGGAACATGCTGAAGAATTCTTTCCTTGCCTGGTCACGGAAGGTACGGCTGATCGGGATCCGGGAATCATCATTCAGAATGAATTCATCATGATTCAGCTCCTTGATCATCCTTTTATTGATCCAGTATCCCTGATGGCAGCGGATAAACTGATCACGGATCTGTTCGGGAATCAGCACCTCAGGTCTTCTGGTATCATAGTATTCACCGTCAGTGCATTTTATATATGATTTGCGCCCGATCTTACTGATCAGAATAATATGTGAAAGAAGAACTGCAACATAAGAACTTCTGTCTTTGATGAGAATAGCAGGGACTGCAGTCTCACCTTTGTCTATCGAACTGATCGCTTTGTTCATGGCAGGACCAAAATGTACAGAAGCCTGTTTCTTTACGACAAACCAGATATGATCGGTTTCATATACATCTGGTGCGTAGTTGATATAACTCGTCAG
>DMBB01000052.1 GCA_003446295.1 Erysipelotrichaceae bacterium | reverse complement strand
TCATCCAGTGAATGGGACTGTTCGATGGAAATCAGGGCACCGGTCTGATCCTGTGACAGCAGCATCGCTGCGGTGACGATCTGATCGACGAGGTTTTCCTTCTCATTGCCGCTCAGCGTTGTGATACGCGAGAACATATTGGACTTGCCGATACGCTCCAGAATGGAACGGATCTCGGGCTGGAATATGATGATAATGGCAAGGAATCCCCAGTTCAGGAAGGTATCCGCAAAGTACTGGAGCGTCTTGAGACCCATGAACTTGGCAGCACCGTCAAGGATCATGATCAGCAGGATTCCCTTGAAAATCTGAATGGTGCGTGAATTGGAACGGACAAGCTTTATAGCATAGTACAGCACAAGCCATACAACAAAAATATCCAGGAATATTATGGTTAAAGTCCGGATATTTTCAAATGTCAGAGTAAGGTTATAGGTAGACAAAATGATATTCTCCCTTCATTCTGAAATTATAGCATGAATCATTCTGTGCTGACCCAAAGAATCACATGCATGTGAAGAGTCTGAAAGCCGTCTCCCGAAGGAAACGGCTTTCTTTGTGTATTGATCAGAGCTTTCCGGTATTGACGCTGTAGAAGCCTTTGCTTTCGGTGATCTTGCGGATATCGTAGATCAGCCATGTTCCCTTCCATTCCGAGCAGCGCAGATACTTTCTTCTCTCCGGATCCGGTGCGAACATGTCGAGGTTGAATGAAGGCGATGCCAGTTCAGCTGTTCCCTCTATGCCTGAGAGCACGCGTTCATCGTTCTCGATGAAGTACTTCATGACACTCTTGTCGATCGGTGAACCGTTGTGAGCCGGGCAGATGTAATCGAACTCATCATAGTGTTCTTCCATCTTGCGCATGATGGCAAGATGCTGCTTTACGGTAGCGCCGTATTCACCGTCACCGTAGAAAATCAGCACCTGGCCGACTTCCAGGTTATCACCGGTGAACAGCAGTCTGTTTTCATGGTCCAGGAACATCAGGTCGCCGGCACTGTGGCACGGTGTCTCAAACACTTCAATATGCCTGCCGCCAAGGTCAAAGATATGTCCCTCGGTAACCGGAATCGGATCAAAGTCAGGTGTCTGTCCGGCAAAGCGTCCCCCTGCTTCACTGAATTTGCCGTTATGTGCATCAATGATGGCATTCGGATGCATGTATACCTTGTCAAAGAAACCGTTGCACAGGGTATGGTCCCCGTGGCCGTGGGTATTGACGACTTCCATCGGCAGATCGGTGATCGTCTCATAGTATTCCCTGAGGTTTGCCGGATTCATGCCGGTGTCGATGACAAGCGCCTTTTCTTCGCCGAGCAGCAGATACGAATAGCAGACTGCACCGATATCAACAACATATGTATTCTTGTTGAACTTACGGGCGCGGTACGGATTATGTCTCATAAACTCCCTCCTGTTTTCTCTATTATTGCAGGACCGTCCGGTTTACACAATTCCGGATTTATCCGTTGACCGGCAGAAGCTGTGTACTGACGACATACTCTTTGCGGATTTCCCAGAAAGTTGCCTGTATGTACCTGCCTCTGACCAGGTATTCATTCCTGACCGGGTCAATGATGAAAACATTTGTCCAGGAAGCCCGGATGGCTTTTTCCAGGGCGTCCCCTTCCAGTTCATCCAGAAGTGCCTCATCCCGTGCAAACTCCTCCGCATTGGCGGCAACTGAGGTATATCCGCCCAGCATGACGCTCTGCCATGCATCAAAGTCAGTCAGTACAACCTTCTCATCCGGCACATCCAGGGTAAAGAGTATCCTGGGTTCCGTCCTTCTGAGGAAGGCAGGACTTTCCGGATCGGGACAGCGCCTTTCAAAATTCCATGTATGCCATGCCCAGACCGGATATTCCACACCCTGCGGGGGATCACCGATCTTCATGCACATCTGTTCAGCCAGCCAGTGATAGGGATTTGACAGTGAATCAGCCTTGGTGAGGTTATAGGACAGGGACGGATCACAGCGGAAATACCCGTTCTTTTCAATCTGATCCAGTGCCCCTGCAGGCTGTATGGTCCATAGTTTCATTCTGTTACTCCTTGGTATTTAAAGGGAACCGCAATAGCGGTTCCCCCTGTCATTTATGCGACTTCTGCGCGTCCGGCTTCAATTGCCTTCATGTTCGCATCGAAAAGATGTGCCTTGCGCTCCGGAATGACCTTATGCAGGGCATCGGGAAGCGTATCTTCGGAAATGCATCCGGTGGTGCGGATCATGGCACCCAGCAGGATCATGTTAGCCAGGCCGCTGAGACCTGCTTCTGCCGCCATTCTGGTTGCCGGAATGTAGTAAACCGTGACATCATCTCTATTGACTTTGCGCTCAATCAGCGAAGAATCCACAAAGATGGTTCCGCCCGGAGCCACATCAGCTTCGTATTTGTCCAGAGACGGAGCATTCATGACCATCAGAACATTGGGATGCTGAACGATCGGTGAACCGACCGGTGTATCACTCAGAATAACGTTGCAGTTGGCTGTGCCGCCGCGCATTTCAGGTCCGTAGGAAGGAAGCCAGCTCAGCTCTCTGCCTTCCAGCAGTCCTGCATATGCCAGTACTTTACCCGTGAAGAGAAGTCCCTGTCCGCCGAAACCGGCAATTACAATCTCGAAATCAGCCATGGTCAGTCCTCCTTATCCCGGTATACACCGAGCGGATAACGCGGGATCATCTTTTCATCGATCCACTCGAGGGCTTTCTGCGGTGTCATGCCCCAGTTGGTCGGGCATGCACTGAGCACTTCAACAAGGGAGAAACCCTTGCCTTCCACCTGGTTCTGGAATGCCTTCTTGATTGCTTTCTTGGCCTGTCTGACATGGGCAACACTGTTGACGGTAACACGTTCCAGATATGCCGGGGCATCCAG
>DMBB01000177.1:870-6440 GCA_003446295.1 Erysipelotrichaceae bacterium | reverse complement strand
ATAAATGAACTCTCCAATAAATACACTATAGCAATTGAAGCTAATTCATTCAATAATTTTTGCAAATCATCTTTTTTGTAATCTTTTTCTATTGCCGGTAGTATAACATGTGAAATACATACATTGAAATGATGTATGAAACTAATATGTTTTGACATTAAAAATGATGAAGCATACCTCCTTAATCTAATAATATCTTTGCCCTCTGTAATGTTTGTTTTCCCGGCAAACCAATAATACGGTTACGAAAACGGTTGAAATTCGAGTATCCGTTAGCCAGTTTGAGTACTTTCTTAATCAAAGAGTTCCTTCCTTCGATAGGTCCGTTTAAAACACGCACTCCTTTTACTAAAGAAAATGAAGCGACGATTTCTTCCAGTCAGAATTGTTTGGTTTGAGTTGTCACTATTCGGTTTAGAATTAGCACGAAACAGTTCAGATTAGAATTAGTACGAAACAGCCCTAGCAAATCACCTGATAATACTTCTGTTTCATTTAGAATTGTAACAGCCTTTTCGTTCTGTTTCATTTAGAGTTGTCTCTGTCTCATTTAGAATTTGTCCAAAATATCATCTTAAAGATTTCTGTATTGCATTTTCGTAGTACAGATAATACACTTAATACAGGTAGTACAGATAGTACAGATGAGGAGGTAAAACATGTTCCTTCTGAACCTTCAAAGCAAGATCCCGATCTATGAACAGATACAGGCTCAGATCATCCGCTTCATTGAAGCAGGTGTTCTGAACCCGGGCGATAAACTTCCTTCCGTCCGCCAGCTGGCACAGGATAACGGCATCAACCCGAACACCGTTGCCAAAGCTTATGCGGAACTTGAAAAGGCAGGCGCAGTCTACAACCTGCCCAAGAAAGGCGTATATGTCGCCGAGATCGATATACAGTCATCCAGACAGCAGCAGATCCGCTCTGTACTGCAGCCGCTGAAGGACAGCGGTATTACAAAAGAAGAGATCATCCTTGCTGCAGAGAAAATATTTGAGGAGACATCTTATGTTAAAGATTGAACATCTGAATAAAAACTTCAAAACAAAAGAAGTACTGAAAGATCTGAATCTGGAAGTACATGACGGATCCATATTCGGACTTGTCGGCATCAACGGTGCAGGCAAATCCACACTGCTGAGACTGATTGCAGGCGTATATGAACCCGAAGGAGGAAGCATCACCCTGAACGGAACAGATACCTGGAAAGATCCGGAGATCCGCCGTGATATCGCATTTGTATCCGACGAACAGTACTATCCCATCGGATGCACGATCAAGTCACTGAAGCTGCTGTATGAGTCCATGTACAACTTCGATGAAGCTGCGTGGCATAAATATATGGAAATGTTTGATCTGGAACCCGGCATGTCCATTACCAACCTTTCCAAGGGCATGAAGCGCAGAGTATCACTGCTGTATGCCCTCTCGATCCACCCGAAACTGATCCTGCTTGATGAAGCGTATGACGGCCTTGAGCCTCTGGCAAGACTGCATTTCAAGCAGGCACTCACAGATCTGATCGAAGATGAAAACATCTCCGTCGTGATCTCAAGCCATAACCTGAAGGAACTGGAAGACATCTGTGATTCATTCGGAATCCTGGAAGACGGACATATCATCAGCTACGGCGATCTGCTTGAAAGCAGAGAACTCATCAACAAATATCAGGTCGTATTCAAGACCGAACATACAAAGGAAGACTTCAAAGACTTCGACATTCTGCACTTTGAGCAGGAAGGCCGTGTCTGCAAACTCGTGATCAGAGGAAACGAAGAAGAAGTGACCGCAAAACTGGACGAGATGGAACCGGTCCTGATGGATGTCCTGCAGACAAACTTTGAAGAATTATTCATCTATGAACTCGAAAGCAGAGGTGAAACCAAATGAACAGAAAGTATTTCAAATTTCTTCTGAATGATCATAAAATCGCTGTGCTGTTCTTCGGCCTCCTGTTTGTCGGTATCTCACTGACCCCGTTCATCGACAACAACAAAGTGGATTCTCTGTCCTCATCAATGACCATTTCCTTCATACTGGCACTGATGCTGACATATGCCCTGCCGATGCTGCTTCTGGCATTCATTCACAGAAAGCGCAGCGTCGACCTGTATCTTTCCCTTCCGATCAAACGGAGTGAACAGATCACAACGATCCTGCTGTTCGCATTCTGTGTCACAGGCAGTTTCTATCTGGCGGCCGGACTGCTGCAGATCATCCTGTCAGGCGGGATCTTTATCGGGAAAGTACTTCTGATACTGCTGCTGGGACTGCTTTCGATCGTGATCATGCTTATCTTCAACAGCCTGCTGTTTCTGATCGGAAACAACCTGTTTGACGGTGTTGTCATAACCGGTGCATACACGGTTCTTCCCTTTCTGGTATTTACCTCCCTGGTGGCATTCTCATCAGAACTTCTGGCAGGCTACAGCGGAAGCTTTGAAATGCTGGATGAAGTATACATCCTGCTGTCACCGGCATGTATGCTCGGCTACAACGTTCTGCGTCTGACGCAAAACATCCAGACCGAGATCGATATCCGTATGCTTTACCTGATCCTTCCTGTCTTGATTGCCGTTCTGTCGGTCTTCGGACTGAAGAAAGAATTCGTTGAACGAAAATCAGAACGTGCTGAACAGCTCTCAGACGGCGTCCTGGCTTATCCGACGATCATCAATGCATACGCATTCCTGGTCCTGCTGATCTTCGGAGCTGAAGTTGTATCGACCAGCCTTAAGAGCATGATCGTCTTCTACCTGCTGCTTCTGGTCGTCTACGTGGTCGCAATGTTCATTTACCGCCGCGAGATCAAATTCCAGCTTAGATCTGTCATGGGTTATATCATCAGCGCAGTCATTACACTGGCGATCGCATTCGCCGCATGGAATACGCATTTCTTCGGACTGGCTGACAAATATGAAGTCGGAACCAGGAACTATATCACTTACAACTACAACATCGTTGCAGATCCTGCAGACCTCGGTAAGAACTATATATGGGAAGAAGAGCATTCGATCGATTCCGCTGCCTCCATCTATCTTGAAATTCAGATACCGACAAAAGCCCGTGATCAGTATGAGGAACAGATCAGCATCATGAACAGGCATATCAATGACTCGATCGACCGCTTTTACGCAAAAGAGGAGTACAACAATCAGGACTCTTCGATCAGCCTGAACAATCATGATAAGATCAGGGAATACAGCGGCAATGATACCCATTACTACTTCCGGAACACGACACCGCTCAGCGAAGAAGAACTGCTGAAAATAGCAGAGAAATTCGATGTTGACGTTGAGTTTTATCAAAACGATGACTGGCAGACAATGCCTGTAGAAGAATATATAAAGGAGCGTGGAAATGACTAATTTACCTGTATTGAATCAGAATGATCTGAGTGTCAGCTACCAGGGCAGATACAGCCGTCTGACGCCCAAAGAGTACAGCATTCTGGAAACTCTCATCAGCGAACCGGGAAAAACATTTTCTCCCGAAGAGATCTACCGCACTGCATGGGAAGCAGAACCGTTTGACTGCCACCTTGTTATATCGGTCCATATCCGCCATCTCCGTCAGAAGATCGAGGCTAACCCTTCCCGTCCGGCTTTCATCAAGTCGCTCTGGGGCAAGGGATACCGCTTCATCCCCGGCAAGTGATCATTCATAACGTCTGCAGCCTGCAGACGTTTTATAATGGTGATATCAGGAGTCACTTATGAAACAATTGCAATTTGTATTCGTGCACGGTCTGTCCGGCTGGGGCAGCTATGACGTGCAGTATGAAAGAATGCCCTACTGGGGAATGCGGAACGGTGATCTGATCCGTCTGCTGAACAGCAAGGGTTATCCTTCTTACGCTGCATCCGTAGCGCCGCGCGGAAGCGCTTGGGACCGTGCATGTGAACTCTACGCACAATTGGCAGGCACACGTACAGACTACGGGAAAGCCCATTGTGAACAGTGCAGACATGAACGCTATGGTCCTGACTTTACCGGCAGAGGACTGATTCCTTGGATGGATGCAGAACATCCGCTCGTACTGACAGGTCATTCCTTCGGAGGTGTGACAGTCCGCCTGTTCGCGCATCTGATGGCTTATGGCTGTCCTGAGGAACAGGAGGCAACAGATCCGGATGATCTGTCCCCTTTCTTCAAGGGAGGACATGCAGACCTGATCTTCGGCATCATGGCGCTGGCTGCTCCGCACAACGGCACGACAGCCTATGATCTGTTTGAAGATCCGTCCTTTGACGCTAATGCTGTCAAAGTGCCTCCGCTCAGCAGACAGTTTGCAAAGCTGATGACAATGAACAACAGAGTCGTGCCTGACGGACGTGCTGCTGAGGATTATGCTTCATATGAGATGCATATCGACATCGCAGACAGGATCAATCAGACGATCAAAACGCTTCCTGATACGTATTACTTTTCCGTCCCCTGTTCGTTTACAAAGAAAAAGGGCAATGTACAGTATCCCGAAGCTGGGAAAATGGAACCGCTCTTTGCAAAGACATCTGCTCAGATGGGCGCCTATACGGGTACAACAAAGGGCGGCATGGTGATCAATGCGTCGTGGCAGGAAAATGACGGACTGGTCAATACGATATCTGCCAAAGCCCCTTCCCATGCACCATCCGGACCATTTGACCCGAACAAGATCGAACCAGGTATCTGGAATATCATGCCGGTATGGCATGGCGATCATATGTCGCTTCAGGGAGGTCTGTTCAGGAAACACGAAGTCAGTTCCTTCTATCTGGAAATGGCAGAACGATTCACATCATTGCTGTAAACAAAAACGGATCACGATCAGATGATCCGTTTTCAAGCAAAGCAGGAACTGTTTTACGGTTTCTGCTGTGTATTACACATTCTGTTCCTGTGCCGGTGCTTCTTCCTGTACCGTTTCAGGAACTGTTTTCTTTTTGTTCATGAAGAAGTACAGTACTGCAAGCAATACCGCTGCCCCGCAGATGATCGGGATCAGCAGATTGGGAAGTTTGCATGTGATCACGATCTCCTTCAGGTCATCAGGCAGTTCCATTGCATCGATCGTTACGGTCTTCCCTTCAGCAGTGCCGTATGTTGTTTCTGCGTTGTACGGCATGTTGACAACGATCATTGCTGAGAAACCTGCGTCCTTCAGTGCTTTGACGACTTCTTCAGAGTTTGATCCTCCTTCCGTCAGATCATCCGCTCCGCCCATTTCTTCCACGTCTGCTCTGCTGAGCGTCAGGACCAGTTTGTTTCCGTCTTTGACTGCTTTCAGGCTCGACTCAGCCTGCGTACCGGTAAATCCGTAATATGTTTCGTCTCCATATTTTTCAGAAACAGCTGTCAGCACTGCATCGGGATTGCTTTCCCGGTATGAGTCCATCATATCCTGGACCCCGTCTTCCGGATTTCCTCCGTTCATTGTCAGATAGCTTTCTCCAATGAGCATCTTCATCGTTTCTTTTACATTTCCGTCTTTGGCAACATCATATGTCACAGTTATTTTCATGCAGCCGGTCAGGACTACTGCCAGCAGGCAGACTGCAGCTTTTTTCAGCGTATTTTTCATGATT
>DMBB01000177.1:0-747 GCA_003446295.1 Erysipelotrichaceae bacterium | reverse complement strand
CCCTGCCGTTTCTTCTTTCGCCTTCAAAAGACAGAATACGTATTTTGAATGATTCACCTTCCCAATACAACTGCTGTCAATCCAAGCCAGAAAGTGAAGACATTCGCGATCAGGGCATACAGATACGGTCTGGACAGTTCTTCCCGTTTGATCAGCTTTGAATACACAAAGCCCTCAATCAGGAAGATCAGGATCTCGGCTCCTGCCAGAAGCGGGAAATAAGTACTGACGGAATTGCGCAGAACATAATAGCGCAGCCAGATCACAATGTTCAGCAAGATCTGTGTCACCACGTTGACGCCGATGACTGTCAGGAGGCTCCTTGAGGTATATTTCATGAAGAACATGCCAAGCACGACCTCGGTGATGATCGTAACGAGCAGTCTCAATACGACCGCGTCATTGTCTGTCCACGTTTTCATGATGCCGTACAGCGGCTGACGCGCATTGAACAGCAGTTTCCCGTTTTCTACGGTAATTGACAGTTCTGTGTGAAAGACTGTTCTGGTATAAGACTCTTCAGAAAGCAGAAAGGAGTCTGTTTCCGGAAAATATACAAGTACATAAAATGTTTCGGGAGGATAATAGCCGAACACATACGGACTCTTCTCTTCCAGGACACCCCAGAAATACAGCTGTTCCGTTCTGTCCTGATTCAGGCGTGCAGTCTCGTCTATGAATTTCTGATGAATTACCACGAGTGATTGCATATGCAATCTCAAGTGGTTTCAAGGGAGTCCTTTCGGA
>DMBB01000109.1 GCA_003446295.1 Erysipelotrichaceae bacterium | reverse complement strand
AAACAGAAAGATGATGCGATGACGCACACAGATATTCATTTTGATGCAAAGAAGCATATGAATTGTTTATGATGGAAACGAAGGAGACAGACCGTATGAAAGAGTTTGAAGGAAAAACAGCTGTCATCACAGGCGGAGCCCAGGGCATCGGAAAATGCATTGCCGAGCAGTTTGCCAAAGAAGGCGCAAATGTGGAGATCATTGACATCCGGGAAGGAGACTGGTTTGCCGGAGACATCAGTGATCCTGCCGTACTGGAGACGTTTGCGTCATATGTCCTTCAGAAACATGGCTCAATTGATTACCTGGTCAACAACGCCCTGCCGAAAATGAAGGGAATACAGGAGTGCTCCTATGAGGAGTTCATGAACGCTCTGGCGGTTGGAACAGCTGCTCCGTTTTATCTGACAAAGCTGTTTCTGCCGTATTTCAATGAACATGCCTCGATCGTGAATATTTCTTCTTCCCGGGACAGGATGAGTCAGCCCCAGACAGAAAGCTACGCTGCCGCAAAGGGCGGCATCCATGCCCTGACGCATGCGCTGGCTGTATCGCTGGGACCGCGGATCCGCGTGAACTCTGTCTCGCCGGGCTGGATCGATACATCCTGCAGAGTATATGAAGGTCCGGATGCCCTGCAGCAGCCGGCCGGAAGAGTCGGGAATCCTCTGGATATTGCCAATATGGTCTTGTATCTCTGCTCGGATAAGGCAGGATTCATTACCGGTGAGAATATATGCATTGACGGCGGCATGACAAAACTGATGATCTACCATGACGATCATGGCTGGACATACAGCAAATGAACTTATTGTCTGAGAACGATTGAAGAAATACTGCATTGTGGTTTAAAATAACCGCATGGATGACAACAAAGAGAACGACATCAGCCGCGGATCCAGACTGACGAAAATGAAGGTGACTTACTTCTTTTCGGTCATGGGAATTTATTTCCTGACTTTTATGGTGCTGTACGGCATATCAGCGGTATTGCTGACGATCTTTCCGGTCCATCCGTACATAACGCTGGCAGTGAATCTGCTTCTCATGGCAGCTTCCGTGTCAGTTACGAAATTCATTGTCGATATTGAACTGAAAGATCATTGGCTTCGGCACTGAAAAAGAGTATAATCGTTTCATAAGCGCTGAACAGGAGCAGTAATTGCCGGAAACTGTCAGAGAGCTGCCGGGTGGTGCGAGGCAGTCAGCAGAAAGCAGTGAAGTCGTCTGGGAGCTGGGTCCCCGAACATCAGTAAGGGATCACGTATATGCACGTTACGCATTTGAGAAGCAATTAAGGTGGTACCACGCAAGACCGGCGTCCTTTGTCAAGGACGCCTTTTTATACAGGAGGGATTATGGAGAAGAATCTGGAAACAAAATACGACCATCTGAAGGTCGAATCCGGGAAGTATGACGAATGGGTGAAAAAAGGCTACTTCACAGCCGGAGACAAGTCAAAGGATCCGTTTACGATCGTCATTCCGCCGCCGAATGTCACGGGCATTCTGCACATCGGACACGCATGGGACAACACGCTGCAGGATATCATTTCCCGCTATAAGAGAATGCAGGGATATGACATGCTGTATCTGCCTGGCATGGACCATGCCGGCATCGCTACACAGGCAAGGGTAGATGCCAGACTGAAGTCCGAAGGCACGAACCGTTATGAGATCGGACGTGAAAAGTTCCTGGAACGCGCCTGGGAATGGAAAGAGGAATATGCCGCAACGATCCGCAAGCAGTGGGCAAAGCTCGGCAATTCACTCGACTATACAAGAGAGCGCTTTACGATGGACGAGGGCTTCAACGCTGCAGTCAGACATGTATTCGTCACGCTGTATAATGAAGGACTGATCTACCGCGGCTGGAGGATCATCAACTGGGATCCGGTAGCACGCACAGCCCTCAGCAATATCGAGGTCTATCATCAGAGCGATCCCGGCAAGATGTATTACTTCAGATATCATGTCGTTGATTCCGAGGAAACATTTGTTGTTGCGACGACCAGACCGGAAACGATGTTCGGTGACGTCTGCGTCGTCGTGCATCCCGAGGATCCCAGATTCGCGCATCTGATCGGAAAGAAAGCGATCAACCCGGCAAACGGTGAAGCGCTTGAGATCATCGCGGATGACTATATCGATATGGAATTCGGAACCGGTGCGATGAAGTGCACGCCGGCGCACGATCCCAACGACTTCCAGATCGCCGAGCGCCATGGTCTTCCGAAGCCTATCTGCATGAACCCTGACGGAACGATGAACGCACTGGCAGGGGAATACGAGGGCATGGACCGCTATGAGTGCAGAGACCTCGTGACTGCCCGCATTGAATCAGAAGGCAACCTGGTAAAGATCGAAGACATTCAGCATGATGTCGGACATTCCGAGCGCACGCACTGCGTCGTTGAGCCGTATCTTTCCCAGCAGTGGTTCGTCAAGATGAAGCCGCTGGCACAGGATGTGCTGGATCATCAGAACGATCCCGACCAGAAGATCACATTCTATCCGGAACGCTTTGAACGCACATTCTCACAGTGGCTGGAAAACATTGAAGACTGGTGCATTTCCAGACAGCT
>DMBB01000192.1 GCA_003446295.1 Erysipelotrichaceae bacterium | reverse complement strand
CCGGCGATCGGTTCCCAACAGGAAGAGGGATACACTTCGGAAGAAATGAAAATGCAGTATGAAGGACGGAAGATCCTGCATCTGCCGGATCTGAGGGTGACATGCACCTGTGTACGCGTGCCTGTATACCGCTCGCATTCCATCAGCTTCTCACTGCAGTGCGATGATCCTGTCACGCCGGAAGAGGCGATCGAAGCGATCAAAGCATTCCCGGGAGATGTCTATGCGGATGATTTCCTCCCGATGCCACTCGATACATCCGATCAGGACCTGGTATATGTCGGCAGAGTACGCCGTGACCTCGTGTTTGACGGAGGACTGGCGATCTGGTGCTGTGGGGACCAGATCAGAAAGGGCGCTGCCTCCAATGCTGTAGGGATCATCCGTTATCTTCATGATCATTTGTGAAAAATCAGATAAAACTGAAGCTTCACCTCGTTTGACAGGTATAATTCATAACAATATTGTGATAAAATACTTAAGCAAGTGAGGAAAAAAATATGTTTAAAAGATCTGTCATAGCAATTTTGGCAACAGCTGGCGCTGCTTCGATCGCTCTTACAGCATACATGCTCTGGAAGAAAAACCAGGAAGTAAAGGAAGAAGCAGTCCCTGAACAGGAACCCGAAGATGAGGTCGTCCGCTTTGTGGATATCACAAATGACAATCAGTCTGAAGACAAAGGTACAGGTTTCGGACTGCGTGCTGAAGATGTGCTGGATCAGGCTGAAGAGACTGCTGAAAAAGCAGCAGACGCAGCTGAAGAGCTGAAGGAAGCTGTTCAGGAGACAGTTGAAGAAACTGTTGAAAAAGCAGCGGATACAGCAGAGGAAGCAAAAGAGGCTGTTGAAGAAAAGGCCGAAGAAGCTGCAGACGCAGCTGAAGAACTGAAAGAAGCTGTTCAGGAGACAGTTGAAGAAACTGGTGAAAAAGCAGCGGATGCAGCTGAGAAAGTAAAAGAGGCTGTTGAGGAAACAGCTGAAGAAGCTGTTGAGAAAGCCGCAGATACAGCTGAAGAAGTCAAAGAAACTGTTGAGGAAGCAGCTGAAGAAACAGCAGAAGAACTGACAGAAGAAGCACCTCAGGAAGCTTCTGAGGAAGTGCCTGCTGAAGAAGAAAAACCGGCCAAAAGCGAAGCTGATGAACTGGATGCTCTGCTTGACGAAGTTCTGAAGGAAGAAGATCTTCCGATGGACAAGGAAAGCCTGAGAAACATTGATCTGGCTGTAGATGAACCGGAAGAAAAACTGGAGACAGCAGTTGCCGGAAAGCCTTACGCTCCGGAAGTTGAACAGATCGCTGAACTGTACCAGTTCCTGGACAAGGATTTCATTGAAGAACTGTTCTACAAGAACAGTGAATTCACTTCCAAGTTCCCGGTTGATACATTGATCCGCCTGTCCCATAAGTGCTACTTCACAGACACGGCGATCATGAGAGAGTTTGAACGCATCGCTGTCAACAACGGTTATGCTGCAGAAGAAATGAACAGTCACGAGACAGTCGTATCCCGCAAGATGTTTACGGAAGAGGGATCGATCCTGAGTGATATCTTCAATGTTGCAAACCAGGTTGAAGCACTGCACGGATCCTACGAAGGATACCGGATCGACTGACAGACCAGAGCCTCCAAACGGAGGCTTTTTCTTTTTGGGTCATACAGATGACAACTGCATATTTTGTAATATAATGGTATGGTTCTAAAGGAGGCTCCATGAGCGTTATTGAAGTAAAAGACCTGACTTTCTCATATGACGGAGAAACACCTGCTGTACAGGGGGTGTCATTTTCCATTGAGAAAGGATCATATACGACCCTGATCGGTCATAACGGAAGCGGCAAGTCGACTGTTGCCAAACTCCTTGCCGGCCTTCTGGAAAAAGAGAAGGGGACGATCGTCATTGACGGAATGGAACTGAATGATGAGAATCTTCATGCGCTCCGCCGCCGCATCGGCATCGTATTCCAGAATCCTGACAATCAGTTCATCGGATCGACCGTACGTGACGATATTGCCTTCGGTTTGGAAAACCATTGTGTGCCGCAGCCGGAAATGGACGGCATTATTGAAGAATTCGCTGCCCGTACAGGTATGACGGCGTATCTGAATACAGAACCGACGCATCTTTCGGGCGGTCAGAAACAGAGAGTCGCGATCGCCGGCGTGCTTGCAATGAAGCCTGAGATCCTGATCTTTGACGAGGCTACCAGCATGCTGGATCCCCAGGGCAAGGATGAGATCAAGCGTGTCATTATGGAACTGCACAAAGAGAGCGGACTGACCATCGTTTCCATCACGCATGATGTTGATGAAGTGACCGGAAGCGATGCGGTCATCGTACTCGACCAGGGAAAGGTCGCAATGACCGGTACGCCGAGAGAGATCTTTGCACAGTCTGAAAGACTCAAGAATATGCACCTGGAGCTGCCGTTTGCCCTGCAGCTGTCCGAACAGCTGAAGAAGCACGGTGTCAGTACCGGGGATGAAATAACGATGGAAGGAGTGGTGGAAGCGTTATGCCGATTGCATTTGAACAGGTAAGCCATATCTACAGTGACGGCACGCCATTCCGTTATCAGGCGTTGTATGACATTGACCTGACCCTGAAGGAAGGAAAGATCACAGCTGTGATCGGGCAGACAGGCTCAGGAAAGAGCACGCTCGTGCAGCACCTGAATGCATTGCTGCTGCCGTCTTCCGGAACAGTCTACGTTCTGGACAGAAAGATCGAAGCAGGCACACGTCCCAAGGGACTGAAGTCACTCCGCAAGGACGTCGGCCTGGTCTTTCAGTTCCCTGAATACCAGCTGTTTGAAGAAACGATCCTGAAGGATGTATCCTTCGGGCCGAAGAATTTCGGCGTGAGTGAGGAAGAAGCGGAGAAGAAATCTCTGGAAGTCCTGAAACTTGTCGGAATCGATCCTTCCTATGCCGAGCGCAGTCCGCTCGAGCTTTCCGGCGGCCAGAAGCGCAGAGTTGCGATCGCCGGTATCCTTGCGATGGATCCTTCAGTACTTGTTCTGGATGAACCGACTGCCGGACTCGATCCGCAGGGAACGGTCGAAATGATGAAGCTGTTCAAGCGTCTGAACCGTGATATGCACAAAACGATCCTGATCGTTACGCATGACATGGAGCAGGTATATAACTATTGCGACGAGGTCGTCGTCATGGAACACGGAAAGGTCAAGCTGCAGCAGAGCGTTGATGAGTTCTTCTCACATCCCGAGCAGTGCATTGAACTGCATATCCTTCCGCCGGATATCATCCGCATGAAGACGATGCTGAAGGAAAAGGGATTCAAGATCGGTGATGAAATACGCGATGTACAGGCATTGGCGAAATGCATCGCAAGGCAGGTGAAACATGGGTAATTTTACGCTTGGACGCTACATGCCTCTGGATTCACCGGTCCATAAGATGGATCCCAGGGCGAAGATCGGCGCAATGCTGATCGTGATGATCGCTGTATTCTTCCCGTCCGGCTGGACTGGATACGGTGTCCTGTTCGTCATTGCGGCAGGCATGATCCTGCTGTCCAGACTGTCGTTTAAGTTTATCTGGAAGTCCATGAAGCCGATGATGTTCATGATGCTGTTCCTGATGGTGATCAACTGCTTTGTGATCAAGACAGGCACACTGCTCCTGACGATCGGAAGCTTTACGATCTACAGTGATGCACTGCTGCAGACAGCGTATATCGTTGTCCGTCTGCTGCTCATGATCATGATCACGACATGTCTGACAGCGACAACCAAACCGCTGGATATGACTTTGGGTATTGAAGACCTTCTGTCACCGTTCAGAAAGATCGGCGTACCTGCCCATGAGATCGCGATGCTGATCAGTATCGCTCTGCGCTTTATTCCTGATCTGATCGAAGAAACGCAGAAGATCATGAAGGCACAGGAGAGCAGGGGCGTCGACCTGAAAGAAGGAAAGATGATGGAAAGGATCATGGCGATCCTTTCACTGATCGTTCCGCTGTTTGTTTCCGCTTTCCAAAGAGCGGATGATCTGGCAAATGCCATGGAGGCGAGAGGATACGCGCCGGGAGAAACACGTACCAGATACAAGGTGCTGAAAATGCATTCAAGAGACTATATTCTTCTGCTTGGTGCTGTGTGCGTGCTTGCGTGCATGATCTGGCTCTCGTATTTCAGATGAAACGGTATAAGTGCACAGTTGCGTACGTCGGTTCTCATTATTCCGGATGGCAGATGCAGCCTGATGGAAACAGTGTCCAGGATCATATTGAACGCGCAATCAGTGAGATCACACATGTACCGGTCCATATCACTGCATCCGGCAGAACAGATGCCGGCGTGAATGCCTGGGGACAGGTATTCCATTTTGATACGGATACGGTCATGAAACCGAGAAAATGGACAGGCGCGATCAACAGCCGTCTGCCCGATGATATTCACATCCGTCAGACAGAAGAAGCACCGAAATTCTTCCACGCACGTTTCTGTGTGCGTTCCAAATGCTATGAATACCGCATCAATCTCGGGGAGTATGATGTATTTTCCAAGGACTATGCGTATCAGTGTCCCTATGATCTGGATGTTGACCTGATGAAACAGGCTTCCCTGTATCTGGTCGGGACACATGACTTTACTTCTCTGAATTCAACGCCGCTGAAAGAGATCAAGGACCAGGTCCGTACGGTCGATTCGATCGACTTCCGCAGGGAAGGCAGCCAGCTTGTGCTGTCGTTTACGGGAAAAGGCTTTCTGAGATACATGGTCAGGATGATGACTGCCCAGCTGATGGAAGTCGGCAGGCATAGAATGACTCCTGAAGAACTGAATGAAATGCTGGAAGCACGGTCAAAGCGCGTGGACAGAAGAAACGCCAAGCCTGAGGGACTGACCCTGATGGAAGTCAGCTACTTCGATATTCTCGGCATGACGGATGAGATGATGATCCGTGAATACCTGAGAAGTGATGTCGTACCGGACTGGTACCGGCTGGAAGAACTGAATGCAGACAGGCCGGAACTGTTCTATGTGATGACAGAACGCCATGGCCAGAGGGTGACGGGGATCCTGGAATGCCCTCAGAAAAACAGTCCTGCCAGGCTGATCGTTGATGATGAAAACGATCTGGGACAGGCAGAAGAAATGCTGCCGGATGTCTCAGAATATCTGAAAGAACACGAACTTTCCGAAGACTGCGAAATAGTCGCTCGTTAAGCGAAAAAACTGAAACTTTTTGTTGACGAAAGGCCCTTGCCAAACTAGAATGTAATTCGGCTAACCAGCCATGTAGCCCCGGAAACTACATAGGAGGTAGTAAGCTATTATGCGTCAGACAACAATGCTCAAACCGAAAGAAGTTGTCCGTCAATGGTATGTCGTTGATGCGACAGACTGCACACTGGGTCGTCTTGCTTCCCAGGTTGCAACTGTATTAAGAGGTAAGAACAAGCCGACATATACGCCTAATGTCGACTGCGGTGACTATGTCATCGTCATCAATGCGGAAAAGATCAAGATCACTGGTGACCAGGATGAGAAGAAATTCTATTTCAGTCATTCCATGTATCCGGGCGGACTCCGCGTCAGATCCACAAAAGTTATGCGTGAAAAGTATACTGTTGAATGGGTCGAAAAGGCGATCAAGGGAATGCTCCCTCACAACAAACTCGGTGATGTAATGCGTAAACATGTATTTGTTTATGAAGGACCTGAACACCCGCATGCGGCTCAGAAGCCGATCGAAATGAAGATCAAGGACTAAGGAGGAGATGGATTAAATGGCAACGAAAAAGAGAAGTACGGTCACTTATATCGGAACCGGACGCCGTAAGCAGTCCACTGCTCGTGTCTTCATGACTCCGGGTACAGGCGTTATTACAGTTAACGGAAAATCTCTGGAAGAATATCTTCCTCAGGCTACTCTGAGAATGATCGTCAACAGCCCGCTGGTTCTCACAGAAACAGCTGGTCAGTTCGACATCAAGATCAATGTCAGAGGCGGCGGCTACACAGGACAGGCTGGTGCAATGCGTCATGGTATTGCACGTGCTCTGCTTGAAGCAAGTGCTGACTATCGTCCGGCACTGAAAAAGGCAGGCTTCCTGACTCGTGATTCCCGTGCTAAGGAACGTAAGAAGTACGGTCTCAAAGGTGCAAGACGCGCTCCGCAGTACAGCAAGCGTTAATCGAGAACAAGAGATTATCGAAAAAGCCTGGAAATTCAACGTTTCCGGGTTTTTTCTTTCCAAAATCTTTTTGATTTGTTTTGACAAAATCTGACGAAATCTGACGAGAAAAAAGTAGTTAATACTGAGGGAACCGCCCGTTTCAGACCCCTTGTAGTTAAAAATTGAGGGAAAAATCAGAGGATGACAGAACGTAAAAAGTCCGTTTGATCTCATCTTTTGAGCTGTGCGAACGATCTGATGGATGCGATCCTGGACAAGTTCGGCAAGGACGTCACCACCTACGCCTATGACATGGAAAACTTCCGTGTCGAAACGGATGTTGTTCCTGGGACTGTGTTTTATTCCTAGGTGTTCGTTTTCGGCGGAAAGGTTGTCATCAACGGACCGGCAGAAGTAAAGGAAGAATATCGTCAGATGGTGCTGAAGGCGGCTGAAGGACTAAAGCCATGAAGAAGAGATCTGCCCATTGGATTCAGAGAACCCATCTATTCCGTAAAGATGAGTACGAATGCTCTTTATGCGGCTATCGTTCCGGCAAACCATATAAAACCTGTCCTCACTGCGGTTTGCCGATGAAAGGCTCCAAATACGATCCTTCCTGGGTGGATGAGATGGAAGCGGTGGATGCCATCTTTGATGATTGAGAAAGAAGGAACACAGCAATGAACGAATTATATGAGCTTACAAGAAAACGGCGCTCTGTACGCAGGTATGGCACTGCCCACATTGACGATGAAGTGATCCAGGAGATCATGAAGGTTGCCCTGACTGCGCCGACATCCTTCGGTCATAAGCCGGTAGAATACGTTGTTGTGCGCGACAAGGATATGATCCGGAAGATCGGAGCCTGCAAGCAGATGGGCGGCTCCCAGATAAACGGCGCGGATGCTGTGATCGTCGTCATGGTCAGGACGGCGGACAAGCGTCAGGCCGAATTCTGGATCGAGGACGGTGCAATAGCGTCTGCCTACATTCTGCTCGCCGTAGAACAGTATGGGCTTGGGGCGTGCTGGGTCCATATCCGGAACCGCATGGGGCAGCGAGGCACATCTGATCAGGAGATCAGATCGCTGCTTGGTGTGCCGGATGGCTATACCGTGCTGAACCTTGTCGCTATCGGTGAGAAGGCAGAAGAAAAGAGGGCTTACACGGATGCCGACCTGCACACCGAGAACGTACATTACGAGAAATATTGACCATGCAAGGAGAATTCAGCCATGCAGCATGAATGCAGAATAACCGTTCTGGAAACGAAGTGCTTTCCGGAGCTTCAGGAGCAGTATCTGGCAGATCCTAAGTCCGGCCCGTGCCCGTTCTTCAAACCGGGCGACACCTTTTTGCTTAAACGTACGCCACAGCAGGATGATTTCTACCATCTGATGAACGGCAAGTTCTGC
>DMBB01000307.1 GCA_003446295.1 Erysipelotrichaceae bacterium | reverse complement strand
CCGGATTACAAACAGATCAATGTGAAAGCAGATCTCGCTTCTCAAAAGTCGATCTACCGTTATTACCAGAAACTGCTGGAACTCAAAAAGACCAATGAAACAGCCATCTACGGTGAAACAGAAGAATATAATCACGAAAACAGAAAGATCATTGCCTACAGCCGTCTGTATGAAGGAAACCGACTCTTCGTCTGTGCAAACTTTACGAACAGAACTGCTGTATATGAGCTTCCTTCATGGGTCAGTGATGCAAAGCTGCTGCTCAGCAACTATGAATCAGTTCAGCAGGAAGGCAGAAAGCTTACGCTGAAGCCATATCAGGCTGCAGTATTTGAAAAAGAACCCATCAGAAAAAAATAAACCGCAAAAAAAAGCAATGCTTTGCAGCATAAGCCGCATGCATCGCTTTTTTTGTAACATCAGTCAGCGTATTCCAGATTCTTTCCTGTCCACGGGTCGAACACATGGATAGCGTTCGGTGCAAGTGTGAACTTGACAGTGGAACCGATCTCGAGAGCTGAATTGTCTTTCAGATCAAGCGTCGGAACGATGATGATGCAGTCTCTGCCATATGCATTGAGATGCAGATGGACGGAGGAACCCATCATTTCGCTGACTTCTACTACGCCTTCCAGCATTGCGCCGTCTGCATGATCGAGCGTAATGTGTTCAGGTCTTGCGCCGACTGTAACGTTGCAGTCCTGGACGTTCCTAGCAGCCAGTCTTCTCTGCTTGTCTTCAGAAAGTTCGATCTCTGCACCTTCGACATTAACAACGTACTTCCCGTTCTTTTTCTTCAGTTCGCCGCCGAACATATTCATTCTCGGCATTCCGATGAAGCCTGCTACGAATGTGTTGACCGGTGCGTTGAATACTTCCTGCGGGGTTCCGATCTGCTGGACTTCGCCATCCTTCATGATGACGATCCTGTCTCCCAGCGTCATAGCTTCGGTCTGGTCATGTGTGACATAGATAAATGTCGTGTTGATCCTCTTTCTCAGCTTGATGATCTCAGCTCTCATCTGGTTTCTCAGCTTCGCATCAAGGTTGGAGAGCGGTTCGTCCATCAGCAGAACTTTCGGTTCACGAACGATAGCACGTCCGATCGCGACTCTCTGTCTCTGTCCGCCTGAAAGTGCCTTCGGCTTTCTTTCAAGATACTGGACGATACCCAGGATCTCCGCAGCTTCATTGACTCTTTCGTTGATCTCTGCCTGCGGGACCTTTCTCAGCTTCAGCGGGAATTCAAGGTTCTGTCTGACAGTCATGTGAGGATACAGCGCGTAGTTCTGGAATACCATTGCGATATCCCTGTCCTTCGGCGCTACATCATTCATAAGCTTGTCGTCGATGTACAGTTCGCCTCTCGTGATCTCTTCGAGACCCGCAACCATTCTCAGAGTTGTGGACTTACCGCATCCGGAAGGTCCTACAAGGACAATGAACTCTTTGTCTTTGATGTCGAGGTTGAAATCGTCTACAGCTACTACACCTTCATCGGTGACCTTCAGCTTGTAGCTCTTTTCCTCAACCGGTTCTTCTTCCTTCTTCTTTTTCTTCTTCGGTTTCGGGTTCTCTGTGTTCGGATAAATCTTTTGAATGTGTTTCAGTGTTACAGTTGCCATAAATTTTTTTGCCCCTTTCTTATGGTATGAAAGAATTATGAAGCCGGCCGCCGTTTAAAACTCTCGAAAAGGCTCCGACTTACTGGCACGGTCTTTCACCGTTACAGCCTTCTGGAATGTGCCGATGGCACATGTCATTCAGCATTGAGAAGATAAGCAAGGAATGCCTGTACCTTTTCAATGCGCGGCGTATTTCCTATCACGCCTATATACAGATTACCATCTATTCCGGCATTGCGGAATACTGGAAATTCAGAAACATCGACCGCATTGAGCTGCTGTTCTGTGACAGCTTCGTATGTGTCTGCCTCATTCAGCTTGAATTCGATCGAGTTGTCTTCAAGTATCACAGTCCCTTCCGTCAGGTAAGGGCTGAGATCTTCGTAGAGCTGTGCATCATTTTTCAGCACAGTGTTCATATCCATCAGAAGTCCGCTGGAGGACATCTGTGAATAAGCGTTGTCATTCATCAGTACGATATCCATCTGCTTTGCATTGATCGCTCCCAGGATCTTCATCTTGGAGGCATATACGTACTGGTGATCTGCTATAGAAGCATCTTCATCGATATACAGGTCTTTGTAGACAAGTATTTCGTTCTTTTTCAGATTCAGGCCGATATCATTCAGAAAGTCATCCGTCAGCTTCTGTGTCATGTCTTCCCCGAATACGGTATTGACATATCCGGTATACAGTACCGGTTCCTTCCTGGTCAGTGTGTGGACCAGTGATGAGATCCCCACAGCCAGGACAACAAATGCTGTGAATATCGGAAGTTTGTAGTATGTAAGGATATACTCAAACTTCTCCTTTTTATTCATCTTGTAGAATGACCTTCTGACAGCCGCCCGTTCTTCCGGTGATCCTCTCATTGTTCGTCCTCTTCAGGCCGGTAGGATATTACCCGGAACACATTGATCAGCATGTACGAGGACAGCAGTGCGCATAGTCCTTCCCCGAACAGGATCAGCGGTGTGAATACTGCAACAACAGCATAGAACATCACAAAGTGGATCGCTGCCACAACGATCGTGCAGAACAGGTAGTGAATACCGATCAGCAGTGAATTCTTCAGCATTGCCTGATCAGTATTCTCAAATCTCGCGATCAGAGGAAAGATGTAGATCAGAACTACTACATAGATGATCGACACCGCTATCAGCAAAGCCAGGTTCAGCGTCCATATGATCGCCATAATGCCGGTTGACATGGAACGCATGTGCATGACTACATAGAAGTCTCCGCCGATCAGCAGACCTGCGATCAGAAGCAGGATCCACAGCCTGGTCGACTGCTTGAAGTTACTGCGGAATGCATGAATGAACTGTCTTGTAATATTCGACTCTGTTTCATCCGCGATCTTCAATGTGACCGAATACAGTGCCGTTGTCGATGCACCGATCGTAATGATCGGCAGTGAACATATCATCCACATCATATTCAGCCAGCAGGCATAGCTGAGTTTCACAAACAGCTGGCTGAATTTGCTGTCGTAGGAAAAGATATTCATAAATATATCTCCGTATCAGAATTCAGTGGACTCCCTCAATATAAGATCTGTTGCAACATAGATCGTTCTGTAATCCATTGCCGGTTCTTCGATCCTTGTCATCAGCAGGTGCAGTGCCGAGAAGGCCATTGCCTGGGAATGAATATGGACCGATGATAATGCCGGATAGAAGATCCTTGATTCATGAGAGTCGTCAAAACCAAGGAATCGTATTTTTTTGAGCAGTCCTCTGTCCTGCAGTGCCAGGAGCTGCATTGCATCAATTGCAACGAAATCATTAACACACACAAACACATCGGGCATTTCTTCCATACTGTCCAGCCTGTCCGCAAGTTCTTCGACCGACCGGTCAGGGATATCGCTGATGACCAGCTTTTCATCGAACTGGAGGCCCGCCAAAGACAATGCCATCCGATAGGCAATATAGCGCTCCCAGAATGACAGACAGTGATTGTAGTTTCCGATAAAGCCGATCCGCTTCAGACCTCTGCCTGCCATTAAATTGATAAAGTGCGTGATCTCTGTGCGGTTGTCCATCATCAGCAGATCTGCACGGACTGAACGTTCATTTTTACGGGCAGGACCGTCCACAAACAGGACAGGAATACCAAGGTCACAGATCATGTCACTGTAATCAGGATTGAAGATCTCAATGCAGATCAATCCGCAGATACGTTCTTTTATAACGGTCTTGGGCAGCGTCAGATTCCGGATGTTTTCCTTTGACACCCGGCAGATCGTCATACTGTATCCCATATGACTGAGCTCTTCATGGACCTTATCTATCATCGTTGCCGCAAAATGTGAGTTCCCGATGATCGTCCTCGTTAATATAGCAATCTCTCCGTGAGCCTGTTCTTTCTGTTTTTCCGAAGAACTCATTTTTGTCACAGATGAAACATAGGAAAACTGTTTATAATCCATCTCGATTGCTTTCTGAAGTATCTTCTCACGTGTCGCTTCAGCTATCCCGTCCGAGTTGTTGATTGCTTTTGATACAGTATTTCGAGATATTCCGAGCGCGTCTGCAATATCCTGAATTGTCACCTTTTCTTTCATATCAAACTTTCCCAATTAATTGTGTTTCGTATGAATGCGCTTGAAGCTGATATTTGAGTAAATTAAAGAGTTTGCATTTGCATAAAACAAATATACCATAGCCAGGCACTAATTAATAATATTTTTGCACTATTTAGCTTAATTTTGGTTACAGTTCAGACCCTGACCGGT
>DMBB01000296.1 GCA_003446295.1 Erysipelotrichaceae bacterium | reverse complement strand
TTCCGACTCCGCTGACATCCTGAGGAATCTCAGCCTTGAGCGTGAATGTTTTCTTGGGGGTCAATAGAACACTGGTTTTGTTGAGTTTGATCTGATTGAAATAATAATCTATTGCAGATGCACTGTAATCGGAAGTCGCCCATTTAGCTGAATCAAAGTTCAAATAGTTATTCCTGAATGTCGTGCCTGAAGCAGTTCTTCCACTCTCAGCCATCTTTGTTTTTCCGACAAGGAAGAATGATCTGTCCGTAAGACCGGTAGATTTGCTGTCATCCCATGTACTGTCAACCAAGTACCATTTACCATCAGGCATCTGTACATAATTCCATGCATGTCCGCCGCCAGTTACGTCACCGACACAGTACATATTTCTGATACCTGCAGTATCAAGCAGCCAGTTCATCGCAAGTGCATACGATTCGCAGACACCATAGCCGTTCAGCAATGTACCGAATGCTGTATGACAGTAATAGTAAACTTGGGTGCCTGCATATTCTCTGCGCGTTCCGGT
The DNA here is from genome assembly GCA_003446295.1 of Erysipelotrichaceae bacterium. Next base: position 4,712 of record DMBB01000296.1, on the reverse strand, counting down.
ATTGTTATAGTAATTATTTGCACAAAGCCATTCATCAAAAAATCTCACCATACCGTAAGTGCGGTTGGATGGATATGAATTATTAGCATATGTATACGCCTGTTCAACCAGCGAATCAACTTTCTGCTTTGCAGTGTTATACAGTGTTGTGCTGTAATACTGTGACTTGGTAGGTTTAATGCTTACATGTACAGAACTATATGTTCCGGATAAATAATACATAGAGCCTTCGCCGCGTGAGAACCATTCAAATTTATTCGGATATGTGATCATCAATGCATCAATTGCTGAATATGCATCATCTAAGGCATAATCAAGATTCCAGTAAGATGTATTGAACGACATTGAAGTGCCGCCTTTGCTTACAAATGATGTCTTACCTTTCTTAAACATTGATTTTTCACCTTTGGTAAGCTGATTATAGAAGAAATTCTGATTTTCCAGAACAGTAAACGGAATGCTTTCTTCATCGCACTCTTCGGATATTTGTTCATCCTTCATTTCTTCAAACAGATATTCATTTTCAGTAACGATTTCCAATGCTTCGCTTTCTTCAGCTTTTTCCTCAGTGGTTTCACTGCTATCAGAAGCTTCAGTTTCTTCTGACGCGATTTCTTCAGGAACAGTTTCTTCAGGAATAGTTTCTTCAGTTGTTTCCGGAGCTACTTCTTCTAATGAAGGTTCCTCTTCCGCCTGTTCAATCTGTTCTTCAGAAACAGCATTTTCTGTTTCTTCAGCAATTATCTCAGTTTCTTCGGGTAAAGCCTCATCCGGTTCTTCAACTGCTGTCTCTGTTTCCTCAGGCAGTGCAGTTTCATCTGCTGCTTCTTCCTCTTCATAGATCACTTTGCCAAAGCGGCTGCGGGAAGCGAATTCTTTTCCGCTTACTTCACATGCAAATGCGATCTCTCCGGACTGGTTAACAGCAAAAACAGCATTTCCTACTGTTTCTCCATTTTTGATCTTTTCTGAAAGATCATCAGCCATGCTTAAATAAAGATCCTGTGTTTCTTCCGGCAGACGGCTGACTGCGCCTACAGACAGGTAAGAGACGCCATCATACTGAACACCATCACTGCCAAGAGCCCTGGTTTCAAAGTCATTGACATCTTCATACATACCGGAAGCGTCTTTCAGACTTCCTTCAGGTACTTCCTGATTCTCCGCTTCAGGATCGATTTCATTTTCTTCAGCAGCGGTTTCGACAGCTGCAGCTTCAGATTCTGTATCTTCCGTTACTTCATACAGATCTTCTGTTTCTACAGGCTCTTCTTCAGCCTGAAGAACTGTAGTATTACCTGTCAGAAGGCTGATCGCCAGACCGAAAGATAACCATTTTTTGACAGTATTAGTATTCATGGTGTGACCTCCCCCCCACATTGTGTCTATTATACGCAAAATATTGATATTTTTTAGACATTTTTCCGACTATTCTTCATCCGGCCAGGCGCATCCGTCACCGGGATACCAGACACCTCCCATTTCAAGACAGTCCTGCTCATAATCATCGCTGTAGACGGGCATTTCTTCGGTATCTTCTGCCCCGCCCTCATCTTCAGACCATTCTTCATCTTCCTCAGGGTCTGTCCATTCATCGGATCCTTCATCCTCATCCAGGACTTCATCATCGATTACTGCATCTTCTTCATCTTCTTCATATGCATCGATGTCTTCAGACGGATCATCTTCATATTCAAAATATACATTGCATCCATCATCTGACCATTCTGCTCCCATGCTTTCACAGTATTTTCTGACGATGTCCGTGCGGTCTGTAACTGCAGCGTCCGGATCATGATGTCCGCTGATCTGTGTTCCGCCGAATGTAACAGGTTCTGCATCAGGTTCTTCATCAAGTCCGACGATCACTTCATAGGATCCTTCCGAAGTATTGCCGGCAATGTCCACTGCAGTAATGACGACCGGATATGTACCTTCTTTTGATGTATTTACTTTGGATATGTCGACCAGATAGAAGCCGGTTTCTTCAGGTATCTCATCAAGTGCAATGCCGTCGTCAAACTCGTACCATGACAGCGGTTCGAATTCCTCTTCATCTGTGTCATAAACACCTACGATATTTTCAAGCGGATCAAAATCATCATCGACTTCGATATGGACCTGTTTCTGAAACAGTTCGATCACCGGAGTATACGTGTCCTCTACGATCACTTCCAGTACTTCTTCCGCTTCACCTTCATCGGTTGATGCTGTTACGGTCACAGTCTGTCTGCCAAGCATAAAGACATCCAGATCTGAATCATCCACAAGGATCTCTCCCTGATAGGACCTGATGAATGGTTCCAGATACAGCGGGATACCTGCATCATTGACTTCACCGGTATCTGTTCCGTATTCCACATAATGTTCTCCATCCGTGAGCTGCACAGACGGAGTATTTGACTGGACGGAGGAACAGCCTGTGATGCACAAGGCCGCTGCCGTGATGACCATTTTGATTGTTTGTTCTGTTCTCATGAATCTGCTCATTTCTCTGATCGTTTGATCAGTATAATCCGAAAATACCCAGCAATGACAGTTTCTGCGATCCGATCTTGAACTTGATCGTCTTTGTTCCGCCGAAATCACCTTTGCCGCGGATCGTTACGGATGCTGTACCCTTTTTGATATTGTTTGCATAGGAGACGATCTCATAGTCTGCTGAAGTCAGCACATATGTGCTGCCGTCGACCTTCAATGTCAGATACAGATCTTCTTCCTTCAGTACAACAGCCTTTCCTGTATACTGCTTTGTCAATGATTTCTGCTGTACGACAGTTCCATCATCCTTTGTGACATTGAACTTCACGGAAGCTGCGGAGATTAGATGTCCTGCAGGCAGGATCCTGTATGTTCCGGATGCACTGCCGGTATAGTTGCCGTTCTCTGCAGCAGAAACTGTGATTCTGATCACTGACCCTGCCACAGGAATATCTGCCGGTCCGACAGGGTCTCCGGCAAGCCGCAGTACAGTCCTGAATGTCTTTGAAGTGACAGGGACCTGTACACGTGTATCCTGCTCATAGGTATAAGTCACTGACGCTTTGTCATAGTCTTTGACGCCCAGTGCTTTTCCGCCGTCTTTCAGATTGACCTTAGCCTGATAGTATGTGCCCTTCTTTGATGTGCTGCGGGCAATGTCATTGGCTGTCAGCACAGTACCGGAAAGATCTTTTTTCTCAACAGTAAATGTACCGTCGAGCGTACCGGCAAAGTTTCCTTTTCCGGTGATCGTCCATGAGACGACGGAGCCTGCTGTTCTGGCCCCGCTGTATTTCACAGTGTAGTCCGTACCTGCTTTCAGCAGATTGCCCTCATACGTCAGTTTCATCTCAGGAACAGCACCTGAAGGCTGATATTCTGCTGTCGAAGAGATCTCTGCCGAAACATCATGGATGTCAGCACGGGTGATCTCAAACCTGAATGTCTTTGTGCCGGTATATTTTCCGATTCCTTTGATCTTTACGGAAGCCTTTTTGCCTGCTTTGATATTTGACGCATATGAAACGATCTCATAATCACTGTCTTTTTCAAGCTTTGTTCCGTTCAGCGCAACTTCAAAGCTGTCCGGCGTGACTGCGGATCCGGTGTATACGAACGGTTCAATGGATGTCACTGCCTTTGAGATCGAAATACCCGTAATCGTAAACTTCACGGTACGCTCACCAAGCAGAACAATATTGGTCTCAGGATCAGGAACACCTGTCCCCTGCAGGACCAGGGATGCTGTTCCTGCATGATCGCCGTTGATGACGCTGATCACACGGTATGTATCACGATGCAGTGTCTTTGACCCGGACTTCACAGTGATCGCAAGCGGTGTGTCTTCAGTAACAGGCATGCCTTCTTCACCGTTCCATTTGCCGATTGTGACTTTGGCCTTTGACATCAGCACTGTTTCTGCAGAATTATCCACGATCAGATTCGCTGCAGCTGTACCGGTATAATTCGTACCCATTGCAGAAATCTTTACCGTATATGTGCCGGCGTCTGTAATGCCTTCGCTGTATGGATGTTCCTGTCCGTCCGCATCAATGTAAACAACGGAATATTCCTTGTTGATCTTCAGTTTCTTTCCGTTATATGTGACAGCCGGTACCGGCTTCAGTGCTTTGCCGGATGCTTTCAGCCAGAGGTCGCTGATCTGTATATCTTCATCTTCCAGTGACTTCGGCATGATCCTGAACGGTACATATACCGTACCTGTATAATTTCCTTTTCCCTTGATCTGCAGATAAGAAACAGTCGTTTTCTTTGCCGGTGTCCAGTTGATACGGGAGGCATATGTTTCCAGGGAAACATTGACATTGTTCTTATATGTCACGGAATAGGATTTTTTATCAAGCAGTGTCTTATGGTCATATACCCTGAGTTCAGGGAATGTGATCTTCGTACCTGTATAGACGATCTCCTCATCGATTCCTGCAGCCCAGATGCCTTCCGGTACGATCCCGCCGTATTCTTCATTGACCAGATCAACATCTTCCGGGCACAGATCGCCCGGGTCTGCATTGACTGATTCATCCAGAATACTGATCTCATATACAGACTGCCCGCTGTCCTTCATGCCTGCTTTCTTTGCATAGCAGGTGATCGTCATCGGACGATCTGCCGCAAATGCGGATGTGTAGGACTGTTCCGTTCCGTCAATGCTGTATAGGATATCCGCATCATCCGTGTCACACAGCAGATACAGCATCGTTCCTTTTCTG
>DMBB01000378.1 GCA_003446295.1 Erysipelotrichaceae bacterium | reverse complement strand
GGATTAGCTTCCATCAAAGGATTTCCCTGCTCAGACATTCCGTTTTCCGTGAAGTCTATTAAAAGTTCTCCCAAAGCAACAACATCAAGCTGGGGACGGTTGTTTAAACTCATACGATTCCTCCTATCAATATTGATACTAGTGTGACACTGATACTAGTGATATTGTACTATTTTAGTAAATCAAAAGAAAGACAGGAAACTAACAAGAACAGAAAAGAGGTTTTATGGAACGGACAATATGTAAAGATATGCTTCTTCTTTCACGTCCATCAAAAGACGCAGATATTTCCGATCTGCCAACAGCAATGGATCTGATGGACACCTTAAAAAGCCACAGAGCGTCATGCGTAGGCATGGCCGCAAATATGATCGGCGTATTGAAGCGGATCATTGTTTTCAGCACGGGTCCGGCTGTTTTCTGCATGATGAATCCTGTCATTACCGCACGATCCGGTCCTTATGAAACAGAAGAAGGCTGTCTGAGCCTGAGCGGAACAAGAAAGACAACACGCTATAAAAACATCACTGTCTCTTACCAGGACCTGTCTTTCCATAAGAAACAGCAGAAGTTTACCGGTTATACAGCACAGATCATTCAGCATGAGATCGACCATACCAACGGGATCGTTATCTGAACAGCAAGGAGCAATCACTATGGATCATTCATTTTTCTGGGGCAACAGTGTTTCCAGCATGCAGACAGAAGGCGGATGGAATGAAGGCGGCAAGTCCTTATCCGTTTATGATATTCAGGAAGCAGAAGAACATAAAAGCGACTGGCACTTTGCCAATGACAATTATCATCACTTCGAAGAAGACATGGATCTGATGAAGGACCTGGGAATGAACATGTACCGTTTCCAGATCTCATGGAGCAGATGCGTCAAGGATGGCTGCGGAGAATTCAACGAAGAAGGTCTGCAGTATTATGACAGATTCATTGACGCGCTGATCGAGCGCGGTATTGAACCGATGATCTGTCTGTATCATTTTGATATGCCGCTTTATCTGGCAGAACAGTTTGACGGATTCCTTTCCAAAGAAACAGTTCGCTGTTTTGTGCGTTTCGGCAAAAAGATCATCGACCGTTTTGCACACAAAGTGAAGTACTGGATCACATTCAATGAGCAGAATCTTTACTCCTCCCCGATCGCATACCGGATCGCAGGTGTTCTCAAGGCAGAGCCCTCAGAGCAGAATCTGCTTCAGATCACGCACAATGTCATGGCAGCACACTGCATATTAAGCAATTACCTCCATGAACATACCAATGCCCTGATCGGCGGAATGGTGGCGTATACGCCGCGTTATCCTGCCTCATGCAGGCCGGAGGACGTACAGGCAGCCGAGCGCTTCAACGAACTGATGTATTACAATCTGATGGATGCATTTGCCGGCAGAGGATATTCTCCGCTGTTTATGAAATATCTCAGCACTTCCGGTATCTGTATAGATATGACAAAAGAAGAACTGGAAGCGATCGGACAGTGCAGATCCGACTATATCGCATTCAGTTATTACCAGTCAGGCGTCATTGACTCTGGGCGTCTGCCTGCCGGTGCCTCTGTTTACGAATACGGCAAATACGGCAATGTACAGAATCCTTATCTGAAAGCCAGTGAATGGGGATGGCAGATCGATCCGGAAGGATTCCGGACGATCATGACTGCTATGTACAGCAGATACAGGATACCCGTATTCCCGATCGAAAACGGGATCGGTGTCCGCGAAACATGGAACGGCACGGATATGATCGAAGATGACTACAGGATCGATTATCACAGAGCTCACATCAAAGCCATGAAAGAAGCTATGGATCTGGATGGCGTCGAAGTGCTCGGATATCTTGGCTGGGGTCTGATCGATATCCTGAGTTCCCATGGAGATATGGAGAAGCGCTACGGTGTCGTATATGTCAACCGCGGCAACCATGATCTCAGAGACATGAAGCGGGTACCTAAAAAAAGCTATTACTGGCTGAAACAGGTAATAGCTTCAAATGGTGAAATATTATAGTAATCCGGTAACAAATATACCGACGATCAGAAGCGGCAGGATCCACTGGAAGTATCCTTTCAGCCATACAGGCATCTTCATTCCGCTTCCGGTATTTGCTTCGACAATGTAATTGTCGAATCCCCAGCCCCATTTTGTGGTGCAGAACAGGAGATAGATCAGCGCACCTGCGGGCAGCAGGATATTGGATACGATAAAGTCTTCACTGCCGAGCACATCCATCGTTCCGATCGGATGCCAGCTGCTCCAGACATTGAAACCGAGAACACAAGGCATACTGGCGGCCAGCATGAACAGCAGATTGATGGTGACCGCTTTTTTTCTGTTCCATCCGAAGTTGTCGATGCAGCAGGAGATCAGGTTCTCGAATACCGCGATGACTGTTGAGAAGCTTGCAAATGTCATGAACAGGAAGAACAGCGTTCCCCACAGTCTTCCTCCGGCCATGCTCATGAATACTTTAGGAAGTGTAATGAAGATCAGATCCGGACCGGCGTCAGGCTGTATACCGAAGCTGAAGCATGCCGGGAAAATGATCAGACCGCTGACAAGCGCAACAAATGTATCCAGAATGCAGATCCAGAAGGATTCCTGCATCAGTGTATTGTCTTTGCTCATGTAGCTTCCGAAGATCTCCATGGATGCCACGCCAAGACTCAGGGTAAAGAAGGACTGGCTCATCGCAGCGGTCATTACATTGAACAGACCGACACGAGATGCTTCTGCAGGATCCGGCTTCAGATAGAAGGACACGCCCTTCATGGCTCCCGGAAGACCAATACAGTGCACTGCCAGTACGATGATCAGCATCAGCAGGCCGAGCATCATGACCTTTGTAATGCGCTCAATTCCGTTCTGAAGTCCAAGCGAGCATACAAGGAATCCGGCAAATACGGTCAGTGCCATGAAAGCCGTCATTTCTACCGGATTTGACATCATCGCGCCGAATACCCCGGTTGTTTCTTCCACAGATACGCCCGCGAATGTTCCGGTCATGAACTTCACAAAATAGCTGACCATCCATCCTGAAACGGTCGTGTAATACATCATCAGCAAATAGCATCCTGCGATCGCTACCCAGCCATGAAGATGCCAGAAGGATCCCGGTTTCTCCAATGTCTGATATGCCAGCACTGCACTTTTGCGTGAAGCTCTGCCTACTGCCAGCTCCATCGTTAATACAGGCAGGCCCATGATCAGCAGAAACAGCAGATAAAACAATACGAAAATACCTCCGCCGTTCTCCCCGGTCACATACGGAAACTTCCATACGTTGCCGATTCCGATCGCACATCCTGCGCTGACCAGAAGGAAGCCAAGCCTTGAACCGAATTTTTCTCTTGTCATTGTTGTCATCCCCTTACTGTAGTATTTATATCAATTCCATGGATTCTGCGGGTCAGGATCCGTCGGATCCCATCCCCTGTTGGCACTTGCTGTATCAATGATGATCGGTTCGGGTTTTCCCAGCGGACCGGGATTTTCCGCATCATCGTAGAATTCTACAGTTGTGCCGATCGCACAGTTCTCAAAGATCCATTTGACATCCCGCACACATAATCTGACGCACCCCATGGATGCAGCAGTGCCGAGCTTGTTGTATTCCAGATATTCCAGATCATTTTTTGATGCGGAAAAATACGGAACGGAATGAAACAGAATATTCCCTACGATATCCGTTGCATACTGGCCGTAAACACCGCCGAACAATGATCTCCATGTTGAACGATTGAATGTACTGTATGTACCGAGCGGTGTTGCGTCACCTGTTGAGCAGATCATTGCTTTCAAAGGTGTTCCTGCCGTTCCGTCTGCGTTCTTTTCATATACGGTAACGGTATTCGCCGCTCTGTTGACTTTGACATAGAATGAATTGCTGTCGGCCGGATCACCGATCACCCTGAGGTTTAATACCGCCTCTGCGGTATTTTCGTTGCTGTCCATGGCACGTACCTGCACAGTGTAGTTTCCTGCTTTCCCCATATCAGCATCTGTCGTGCTCGTCCATGTTCCCGGACTCAATGTATCAGAATATGTCAGCTGTCCGTCAGCCGGATCGGTGCACAGGATCAGATCCTGCAGGTCAAGGACATCATTGACCGCCCTTGCAAGTTCTGTTTCCACCGTCGTGATGACAGGAGCCTGCGTATCCGATACGGTAAATATCCTGGTGATCTCTTTTTCGGAACTGCCGAACAAACCTTTCTTCGTTACGATGTATGTGATCTCCTGATCGCCAAGCTGATACGTATCGATCTTCCGGTCATCTTTCACACGGATCTGTGCAGTATCCTGATCGATATAATCCAGAGGCTCCGATGAGCCTGTACCGTATTCCACGGCGGTCACGCCTCCATCCTGCAGACCGCTGTTTCTGTTGGTCAGATAGTCTGCAGCCTTCAGGATCCCGGCGGCAGCCAATGCTACCGTACATACTGCCAGCAGGATGACCAGCAGCAGGTTCAATACGTTGATCTTTCTTTTTCTTTTATTTCGAGACATACGAAAAGTATACTAGTTTTTAATGAGTTTGCGGAGTGATTCTTCTTCAGTACAGCAGGCCTGTTGTCCTTCTGCATGAAAACAACTGCCTGTATTTTACAAAACAGCCGAAAAGATTAATACATCCTTCTTAAAACGCATCAGAAATGAGCATATGAAAAACGCTCATGCCTGTACATGCAGATATTTTTTATTGGATGTCTGGCTGCTGTTATCCCTTAAGTACTCCCGGTTTGAATTCCGGAACGATATTGTCTGAGAACCATGCATGGATCCGCTCTCTTGTTTCGGGAGTGATCGGATCCTTCGGCCGGTTTTCGAGTCTGAAGAAACAAGGGAAAATGATCTCCGTGACCGAAGTGCCTTCCCCTCTCATCTGACAGCGCAGTGCCTCTTCCATATATCTTTCGGTTTTCAGTGTCTCAGCCACTGATGTCAGATTTCCCCTTGCAATATAGGATATGCCATCCTTCACTGCCATCTGTTCTGCAAGATGCTCTGAAGGGATCCTGTATCCCTGATAGTCATCTGTCTGTTCAAAGTATCCAAGGCAGTGGATCAGCGTAATATTTTCATCTTTCAGCTGTGAAAACAGTTTTTTCGCATGTTCATGCGGACCGGCTTTCGGATCGGAATAGAAAATGATGACGAGCCGTTCCGGGTGTTCCTGTTTGAACTTTATTCCTTCTTCAAAGAAGTGCGGCGCTTCATATCCTCTGGAATCCACCAGAAGGTTCGCTTCAGAGCGCTCACTCCGGAAAATGGTGACCTGATCTTCGATTCCGAGATTCACGATTGCCCTGGAAAGCATATGCGCCATGATGCCGAACTGGCATCCTGCATGATCCGGAAGACCCTCTCTTCCCATGATCCGGATATCTTCCGGCATCTGATCTGTATCTGAAAACCAGAAAGCACCCCTGGTGCACATCGTTTCACAGCTTCTGCAGGATATGCAGGCCTTTTCATCAGTTACCGTAATATAGATTCCCTGTTCATCAGGTTCTTCGCTGAGCTTCAGAATGCCTTTTGGGCAGAAACGGATGCAGTTTCCGCAGCCGGTACAGTGGATCCTGTCAAAATGTCTTTTCATGATCTTGTTCTCCCAATATGATATCAGTCTGAAAAAGCGGCCCTGCATTGATATGCAGGACCTTGTCAATTACGCAGAAAGAGACTGTTTGTTGTTCCATTTTGCCATGAAGTACAGTACTTCCAGAACACATGTCACCATCCATCCGACAGGATAGCCGAATCCGACCATCTGGGGCGTATTGGAAATGAAATGCGTCATCACATACAGATAGATCTGGCGGATCGCAACAAATCCTGTCAGCATGATCACCATCGGTGCCTTGGAATCACCGCGTCCGCGAAGCGCACCGGCAAGCACGTGGTTGATGCAGTTGAACAGCAGAAAATATACATTTGTTCTTAGGAACATAACGCCGTAAGAGATAACTTCCTGATCAGAAGTAAACAGACTGACGGCTGCTGCTGCAAACAGCCAGATCGCAGTAGCGATCACAGCCGTGATGCCCAGGGTCATCAGGATCGCAGTCTTGGTGCCGTCATTTGCACGCTTGATCTGATTGGCACCGATATTCTGGCTGACGAATGTTGTCGCGGACAGAGCCATACTGTTCATCGGCAGCATAATAAACATGTCGATCTTGTTATAGCAGCTCCAGGCAGCCATAACACCGGAACCGAAATAGTTGATATAAGACTGAACAAAGATATTGGAGAAAGCGGTGATGACAGACTGGATCGCTGCAGGCAGACCGACCGAGAATACCTTTCTCAGAATATCAAAATTGATATGCATATCACTCCATGTGAACCGGTAGATATCTGAGGTATGCGTCAGCAGATAGATGATCAGGAGTGCAGAGATAAACTGTGAAATGATCGTTGCCAGTGCAACGCCGGCAATTCCGAGATGGAACACGATCACAAACAGAAGGTCCAGAACAATGTTCAGAACACTGGTCAGGATCAGAAAATAGAG
>DMBB01000297.1 GCA_003446295.1 Erysipelotrichaceae bacterium | reverse complement strand
GGAACATGTACATGTAGTAGATCATGTAAAAGAAGCATTTGCTTTGATCTATAGGGATGCAGAGAGGACTGATACGATCCTGCTGGAAAACGATCTGCCGGATGCATTCAACAACTGATAAACAGATATTCTGCAGGGCTGGTTTATTCGCAATTCTGACAAATTAAAAAAGAATGAAAAAAGTGCTTGCACAAAGAAATTGTTCATGGTATATTATGTAAGCACTCGAAATAAGCTAGCACTTGGCAGTGAAGAAGTACTCAAGAGGTCGAAGAGGTGCCCCTGCTAAGGGCATAGGTCGGGAAACCGGCGCGAGGGTTCAAATCCCTCCTTCTTCGCCATTCATTCGGTCCGGTGGTGTAGCGGTTAACATGCCTCCCTGTCACGGAGGAGATCGCGAGTTCGATTCTCGTCCGGACCGCCAGTATTGCGAGTGTAGTTCAATGGTAGAACGCAACCTTGCCAAGGTTGACACGGCGGTTCAATTCCGCTCACTCGCTCTGCCAAAGCGCTTCAGTTAAACTGAGGCGTTTTTTTTGCGTTCAGTCTCTGAATTGACTTCACTTCAGGATCTTATGATACAATCATGCATATGAAACTGTATCAGGGTTCACCGGAAAACATGGAAGGAAGAGAAGAGAGGGAAGTGCGTACCTATTCATTTCTGGATTCTCTTCATATTCCTTACGAACGAACAGATCATCCGAATCTGCCAGCCTCCAGTATGGAGGTCTGTGCACAGGTTGATCAGATACTTGGTGTCCGTATCTGCAAGAATCTGTTTCTCTGCAATCATCAGGAGACAGAATTCTGGCTGCTGATCATGCCGGGTGACAAACTGTTTCTGACAAAAGAATTCTCAAAGAAAGTCGGATCCAGCCGTCTTTCATTCGCAAAAGAGAGCTATATGGAAAAGTATCTGGATCTTCATGCCGGAAGTGTGTCGGTCTTAGGATTGATGAACGACCGGGAACATAAAGTGAAACTGGCAATTGATGAAGATCTGCTGAAGGAAGATATGTTTGGATGCCATCCTTGTGTGAATACGAGTTCACTTCGTTTCAGAACAAAGGATCTGATCAATGCTGTTCTGCCGGCAATGGGGGTTGAGCCCGTGTATGTGAAACTGACAGGAGAACGATAAGTCTTCTGTTTTTTACGTCGCGCATCAGTAGAAAATACAGCAGCCATTTGCCTGCTGCTGAAATGTAACAGTTTTCACGAAAATGATAAATGCATGAAAAAAAGAACAGATATTGAAGGTATATGGATTGATATACCGGATGAATTCAGTCATAATACGACTAACTTCAGTGATCAGAAGAGTATCCGGTGATGACCATCAGAGAGTCGGGGCAGGTGCGAGCCCGGCGGCAACATCTAAGGAGAAACACATCTGTGAGAATCTTTCCGGAAATACAGTATGGAAAGACGTTTCCCGCGTTAAGGGCAAGAGTGGAAGACAGGTGGTACTGTCTTCAACCAGTGTGGTACCGCGATTTGATGTCGTCTCTGGAAACAGAAGACGGCATTTTTGTTTAAGGGAGGAAAGAAGAACGGTACATTTCTACAACGGAATCAAAGTGGCAAAAGTTTAGCAAAAGGAGATTAAAAAAATGCTGACGAAAAAAATAATGGCAGTAATCATGTCTGCCGCCGCTCTGACTGTGACAGCCTGCAGCTCATCAACCGACAATGCAGTATCAGATTCAACAGCTACACCGGGGGCTTCCGGGAATTCTATGTCTGTAGCAGTTACAGGACAGTTTTCAAACCTGGACCCGGGATTGAATACCGAAACGAACAACAGTTACGTGCTCTCTCACCTTTACAGTGCTATGTTCCGCCGGGATACCGATGGAAGTATCGTACCGATGCTGGCGGAAGATTATACAGTTTCCGAAGATGGTCTTACCTGGACGTTCATACTGAAAGACGGCCTGAAATGGTCTGATGGAACAGCTCTGACAGCTTACGACTTTGAATATACATATCTGAGAAATCTGTCCTACGGTGCTGACAACGCCTATGCAGTATTCAACCTGGTGCAGTATATCGAAGGAGCTGATGTGTACAGTGAAAAAGCCTATGCGGCAGAAAACTTTGACTGTACAAAAGAAGACTTCAGTTATGTCGGTGTGCGTGCCATTGATGATAAAACATTTGAATTGAAATTGAAGATGCCCTGCTCTTATCTGGATATGCTGATGTGCGGCGGAGCATGGGAACCGCTTCCTCAAAGTACTCCTCAGCACGATTCTACATGGTCACTGAAAGCGGGTTATCCGACCAGCGGACCGTATATGCTGACTGATGTCAACCCGAATGAAAAAGCGATCGGAACAAAGAATGAAAACTACTTTGAAGCAGATCAGGTGACTATGGATGAGATCACATTTGTAGTCATGCCCGACCAGGCTTCCCAGGCGCTCGCTTTTGAAGCCGGTGAGATCGATGTTGCGCTGAGCGTTTCTACAGAAACACTGAAAAGCTACTCGGGAACAGAAAATCTGGTTACTTATGTTTCTCCCGGAACGTATGACATTCTGTTCAACACCGGTGAAAAAGGTCCGGAATGGGCGAAGAATGTAAATGTCAGAAAAGCTCTGGCATTGGCTGTGAATACCGATGATGTTGTTGAAGTACTGGGCGGAGATGAATTCTATCAGAAGCTTGAAGGATACGTTCCTGCAGGACTTCCCGGGATCAGCGGTGACTTCCGTGAAGAGGCCAATGCCGCAAGAGACAGCTACTCTCTGGCTTATGATCCTGAAAAGGCAAAAGAACTGCTTGCACAGGAAGGATATACAGCTGAAAATCCGCTGAAGATCGTGTATCGCTATCCGAATTCCGGTACGGATCCGGATCTTGCGACACTTCTTCAGGAACAGTGGGCATCCATCGGCGTCGATGTTGACTTCAGTGCATTGGAATCAGGTGTCTATTGGGATCAGTTCGATCAGGGAACATTCGAGCTGATGCGTTTTGGTCTCGGTACATCACACCCGATCACCTGCCTTGACCAGTGGACAACAGGCATGCAGGTCGTTCCGACAGTCGATGATGCAAAGTTCGACCAGATGATGCTGGATGCCAAGTGGGAAGCAGACTATAAAAAGGCTATGGAGATCTGTCACGAAGCAGACAGCTACGTAGTTGATGAAATGGTTTATGTCGTTCCGCTCTATCAGAAAAAGACAGGTCTTCTGGTTCAGAGCAATGTAAAGGGATATCAGCTCCGCGGAACAACAATGTACTGGTACTCCTGCACAAAGGAATAAAGTCTTCATATAAGCTGCAGTTTGTGTATACTGTGGCTTTTTTAATTGACAGAGCATTAAAAAAAGATCAAAAATGATCCCTGCTGGAATGAGATCATTAATGATCCATAATCTGAAAACTATATGAAGGAGCGCTCATTGACTGCGCTTCTTTTCTTCGATCAGTTCTTTGAGCAGAAGCATTTGTTCTTCAAGCATCTGTTTTTGTTCAAAAAGTCTTTTCTGTACGCCCAGAAGAATTTCGATCGTTTTCTCCGGCTGGTTCAGGATCGACCGTACTTCCGACAGCAGAAGACCTGCTTCCTGATACTGCTTGATCGTTTTCAAAGTATCGACTGCGGTGTCACTGTATAACTTGGCTTTTTGCTTGCCGCTTCTTTTGAACGGTTTCAATAATGCGATCTTGTCATAATAATACAGTGTCTTCCTTGTGACACCTGCAGCTTTGCATACTTCGTTTACTGTTTTCATATCAATATCTGTCTGATGCAATCAATGTACAACCGTTCCCCGCGGGAACAGTCAATAGTAAATTTCATGCGGATATCAGGATACGAAATCTCTAAATACGCAGATGAACGGTATTTTTCGGCTTTTATTCACTGTATCTTCAGATGGTCCTAACAGGTTCTTTAACTTGACTGCTTAGTATACAAGAAAGCAGAAGTCAATTCTGCGGAAGGAGAGCAGTTATGAAGACGATGATTCTGATCCCTGCTTATGAGCCGGATCATAAGCTGGTCGATCTGCTGAAAGAACTGTCTGAAGAAGACGTATATGCAGTCGTGGTGGATGATGGCAGCGGGCATGCATATGATGAAATATTCAATCAATGCGCTGAATACGCGTCCGTAACCAGGTACGGAGTTAACTGCGGGAAAGGACATGCATTGAAATACGGTCTGTCGTTTATCAGAAAACATGCAGAAGCGCCGTATATTGTTGTGACCGCAGATGCGGATGGACAGCACCTGCCTGAAGACATTATGAAAATTGCGGAATATACTGCCCGGCATCCGGATGAACTGGTGCTTGGCAGCAGAAAGATCGCGCCTCAGACACCGTTCAGAAGCAGGATCGGCAATACGGTCACAAGATGGATATTCCGTTTATCTTCCGGCACGTATGTGTACGATACCCAGACGGGACTGCGCGGGTTCAGTGACCGGGGGATCTCATGGATGGAGGAGATATCCGGAGAGCGCTATGAATATGAAATGAATGTTCTGATGGAATGGTCAAAAGAAAAACGAAAGATACATGAGATATGGATCCGAACAGTCTATCTTGATGACAACAGAT
>DMBB01000286.1 GCA_003446295.1 Erysipelotrichaceae bacterium | reverse complement strand
GGTACTCTTGCCAAAATGATAGATGCCGTACATCGTGATCAGACCGCTGAGGATCTCGCCGATATATGACAGTGTGGATTCACTCTTGAACAGCAGCTGAAACAGGATCAATACAAATAAAGCTGCAAGCAGGTACCAGCGTGTTATGGTCTTCAGGTCCATGGGATCGATATTTTTCTTTTTCATAACTGATTTTCCTTTTTATATTACAAAGTCTAACATATTGTGAGTTTTGATAAGCATATGCAGCGGGAAAAAAGAGGCAGTTTTTATACTGCCTCCCATAGGCGTTTTTCATACTGACATGGATAACTCTTCATCAGGTTCTGCGTCTGAAGGTGAAGCATACAGTTCTGCTTCGAGGGAAGAGATATCATATTTCTCTGTCATGACAGGCTTCTGTCCGCGTGTGAACAGCCATGCGTGATCGACAGGCATGGCAAGGATCTGTTCCATCGGCTTATTTGCCCGGTGACTGATGTATTCTGCAGTGTCCAGATCCTGACCGCCCAGATAGAGCTGTCTGTCGCAGTTGTTCAGAATGGTTGCGGCACGGTCTTTGCCGTACAGTGAATTCAGCTGTGTCAGGCTCTGGAGGATGACAGAGATGCTGATCTCACGGGAACGGACCACGGATATGATCTTGTCGAAATCCGGGATATACATGTTCGACGCAAAGTCATCCAGATAGAATCTGACCGGGATTGGAAGACGGTGTTCCGGGTAATCGTGATCGGCACTGCGCATGAGGATCTGCAGAGCCTGCGTCATGAATATGTTGGCCAGTTTGTCCATGGAACGGTCTGTGTCACTGATCGTCAGGAACACAGCGCATTTTTTCCTGCCAAGCTCTGCAAAGTCGATCTGTCTGTCTCTGCAGTAAAGCGCGCATGCCTGATCAAAGCACAGCGGATCCAGGTTCGTTGAGATGATGCCGCGTATGCTGGCGTCCATTTTCTCTGCTTTTGCGATTCCCCGGAATGCTCTGTAGCGCAGAGCTGTGGTGCTGCGGGGATAAAGGAGACTGCTCTCTTCGATCAATGCAGGAAACTTCTCGCCATCCATGACGGAAAGCAGCCGCATGACTTCTTTCAGCGTTCTCTTTTCCGGAGACATCGTTTCAAGGACATAGCTGATCAGACACGCAAGATACTGCCTTGCCGCATGACACCAATAAGGGTCATTGGAGTGCCAGTCCTCGATCAGGCAATGGCTCAGCGTCAGGATATCCTGCTCATTCCAGTAACCGTCGCAGCGGATATAATTCAGCGGATTGTATCCGTCACTGCCGGAAAGCGCAGTGAAATTGATGTTGTGCACGGTAAAGCCGTGCTGTCTCAAAAGGGGACCCAGCTCTTCATACAGCGTCCCCTTTGTGTCGGAAATGATCATGCTTTCGTGAGAAGTCATGATGTTCGGTTTGACGTAGTGTCTTGTCTTTCCGGACCCGGAAGGCCCGAAGATCAGGATATTGTTGTTGACGCCTGTCTTCCAGGTGTCAGTCTCAGCAGTGCAGTTGTGCGCAAGAATATGTCTGTGCTGATAATTGGTTCGATTGTTTCTCATTTGTATTCCTTTCTAGTCGGAGATATACAGCTCTCCGTCCTCGTCTTTTGCAATAAACACGGACTCTGTCCAGAACAGCTGCGCCATACGGATATCTTCTTCGGTAATATCATGCGTACGCAGTCCATACATCGGGTACAGTTTTCCGATACCCTCAGGCAGAGGGACTGGAATGAACGGTACCGGGTTAGTTTCAACGGTATGCACTTCATCAATGTTCAGAAAATTGATGCTGTGGAGGGAGCTGTTTATGCCGGAAGGCCTGACCTTGATGCCTCTGGAAAGCTGCCAATTGATCCAGATGGCAGCGATGCGGTCTGTTTCCTCAGACCGCTCAAGGCCTTCTTCCAGCATGACGGAAATGCCGCGCAGCTGATAAGTGATATTCATATCTGATCATCTCCTTTCTGATTGCCCATGATCTCTGTGGCAAGTCCGTACTGGATCGCTTCTTCAGCGCTGAACCAGCTGTCTTCACATGTGACAGACATGATTTCCTGCGCTGTTTTGCCGGCTGCTTCAGCGATTACCCCGCAGATCACTTCTCTGGTCTGCTTCAGATCATCCAGCCGCTTCTCGATCTCAGCCGGCTTCATGCCTTCCAGTGATCCTCCGCCAGGCGCAGGATCATGGATCATGATGCGGGAATGACGTGTCATGATGCGTCTGGATCCGGCAAGGAAGAGGATCGCTCCCATGGAAGCTGCCGTACCGATGCAGACAGTCGTCAGCGGTGCAGGCATGAGCTTCATCCAGTCATAGACAGCGATCCCGCTCTGCACTTCCCCGCCGGGACTGTTGATATACAAGGTGATCATCTTATCGGGATCATCCCTGTTCAGAAACATCAGCTGCTTGAGCAGGCTGTTCATCGAATCCGGACTGACCGGATCAGTCAGGAAGATCTCTCTGTTCTGCATCAGTTCATCTTCGATCTCGATCCGCTCATAACCGCGGGCATTTTCCCTGATGATGCAGGGCTGAACATGATTCGTCATTTCACTTCACGCTCCTTTCTGAAGTCTGTGCGTACAGACGCATTGATCAGTATTCTGAGCAATGTGTGCATCTCGGTATCATTGAGCTCAAGGCGGCGAAGCGCCTTCAGCATGATCACATATGAAGTCGCAAACTTCTGATACCCGAACAGCGCGTTTTCCTGTTCAACATCATTCAGCTGTGCTTCATACTCTTCATCACTGAGGCTGTCAAAAGCACCGGCTTTTGCTTTCTCAGCGAAAGCGGCTGCCGGATTTTCCATGACCCGGGATTCCGGTTCTGTTCTGAGAAGCCTGAAAAGACCGGTCCAAAACCGGTATGCATAATCTTTTGTCATATGTTTTACCTTCCTTCACGATTTCTCCTGTTTTTTTACATGTCATTGTCAGCCTGCTATGGCCGCGCATCACTGCGGCCATAACACGACTGATTGAAAGGAGACCAACATGTGAGAAATTCTGTTTTACAGATTTCTTCAGAATTACACCCGTGCCCGCAGGGCATCTTTTGTTTTACTCTTTTTCCGCCCGAGCGGAAGTGAGGGCGTTATTCTGAACATATGAAAGCCGGAATGCGATTCCGGCTTTCATAGTCTCCTCTGCCTGCCTGCACGGGATCTGAAAATACACCCGTGTCTTCGGCGCAGACGGAGACACCAAAAAATAAAACAAAATATATTTCTGCTTTCAGACAGCAGAAAATGCTTTTCTGATCATAATATTTTCATTTTTGCAGTTCCAAAACTCATATGCTGTGATCCGGAGAAATATGAAAACGCAGGAAACGGACAGTACCGTTCTCCAACATTGAAAAGCTATGCATATAGCCCTCATCCTTGAGATGCTTCAGGATCCGCTTCTCCATATTCCGCAGCGTGTTCAGCTGTTTTGCCGAAGTATTTTCACGATCGCAGCCGATTGCATCGAGCATGTGGTCGAATTCGATCATCGATGCCTGGCGTGCGGAACGTATATATGCAGAGGCAGGGGCAGACCGCACCATACGAATGATGTAATGCGTCATTGCCATCTGCAGGAATGAAGCATTTCCGCTCTGTTCACTGCGGGAAGGGGAACGTCTTGCATAACGGTATTTCATTTCGCTGATGCGTTGTGTGAAACGGTATAAAGGAGGCAGCAGGGACGGGTCAATGTGAAATGCAGGTGGTGCTTCATTGATCTGCAGGAAAATCCCTTCAAACTGCTCGGAAGGCTCCTCTGCTTTCTGCAGGGTGATGGATATGCTGACTGTGGAAAGCTTCCGCAGGGAAGTTCTGATATCTTCAGCAGTTAACTGTCCGCTCCTGATCCTGAAATCCTCCAGGAGTTCTCTCAGCAGCACCTCAGGCTGCAGTACCGTCAGACCTTTCTGCATCAAGGACATTGCACCGTCAAATACCAGCAGATCGGTTTCCGACAAAGACTGACTGACACAGCATGAAGCCAGGAGGTCATTCCTTCGGGGATTGATATGCAGATCACGGATCTCTGCAGCTCCCCGTTTCAGGGACTGTGCCAGCACAGGCGCACTGATATAGCTTTCCGTCTGCTTTGCACAGAACAGTGCGGAAAGGGGGACGGAAAACAGCTGGTTGTTCATGGCTTCTGCATATTCATAAAGAGGCGGCAGATGTTCAAAGTCATACAGGAAGCCCTGTTCTGTTTCACTCAGCGGCAGGAATTGACCATCAAAATATCTCTTCCTGTCCCTGTAAAAGAACAGCATGGCATAGGAATTCTCTGTATCGATATGAATACGCGTGCGCATCATTTTGCGCAGGCTGTTTTCAATGACTGCTTTTCGTTCCGGACGCAGCGCAGTCTCATGGTTTCCTGACAGCAGTTCGGCAATGGACTTGGAATAGATCTTCGGTACTCTGTGGATCATGAGCGTATACACAGCGTCCGCTACCATCATGTCGAAATAGTTCAGCTGTTCGCTGAGCGTATAGGATGCGTGCAGTCCTGCCTTTTTACTGACAGTCAGGGTTCCTGTTGTATTGCCTTTCCGGATACTGTTGGCAATATATGTGTTGTTGATATACAGGACATCGATCTCTCTGACTTCCTGCAGAAACATGTTCTGTACAACGGCACCGTCTTTACTGCCTGCTTCCGGCTCATAGTTTCTGAAGTATCGGGCGATATATTCCTGAGGGTCTTTCAAAGGATGTTTGAAATGATATGTACAGTAGTCTTCCATCTGCTGAAGCCTGTCCATTGCGATCTGTCTGCGCAGTGAGAGAGCAGGATCCTGCAGACCGCTGTCTTTCAGTGATCTTTCGATCAAGGTTTCACAGACCTCTCTGTCTTCCGGCAGCCAGTACAGAATACATTCTGCCTGCTGGCCTCTTCTTCCGGCCCTGCCTGCTTCCTGCGTATAGTTTTCCAGGCTCAGGGGCATTCCGGCATGAATGACCCAGCCGATATGACCGAGGTCAATACCCATGCCGAGTGCATTGGTCGTAACCATGATGCCGGATCCTGTTTCTCTGAATGCTTCCCAGTTTGCCTGTTTGTTTTCGCTGTCTTTCAGAGAAAGACTGCTGTCCAAAGATGCGTAATAGCGGTATACCGTAAGTTCTTTTTCTTCAGACAGTCTCTGATAGACCTGTTCTACCTGTTTCACAGTCTGACAGTAGATCAGACCCTGCTGTCGGCAATGTTCTCTTGCCCAGCCGGTGATCATCGTAAGTCTGTCCTGCAGTCGTGTTTCTTTTGAGCGTTTATGACTGCCGAGAACACGGAACGACAGTTCTTTGCGTATCACAGATTCCGACTCCTGTTCAGAAGGACAGATCACAGGATGATCCATCTGCAGGAATGTGAGGATGTCATGACGGATCATATTTGTGGCAGTGGCGGTAAACGCTGCGATCACCGGATGCCTGTTGATCCTGCGCATAAAGCGCGGTATTTCCAGATATCGCTTGCGGAACTCATAGCCCCATAATGAAATGCAGTGTGCTTCATCTACCGCGATCATACTGATATCCGCACGCTGGGCAAAACGGATAAAGGCACCTGTGCGCAGGCGTTCCGGCGTAATGTAAAGCAGTTTATAGGCATCAGGATCTCCCTGATCCTGTGCACGGATGATCTCTTTGAAAATGTCGCGTTCCCGCTTGCCTGCCTGTTCGCTGTTCTTTCCGCGCGGAAAATACAGACCATCCTTGTCGGCATATACAGTGCCGGAAATGCAGGCTGCCGGTATATTGTTTTTCAGAAGACTACTGACCTGATCCTGCAGAAGGGACACGAGCGGCGTTACAACAAGCGTCAGCCCGTGAAACAGCATGGCAGGTACCTGAAAACACACGGACTTGCCGCTGCCCGTAGGCATGACAGTCAGCGTATCATGACCTGAAAGAATACTGTGTATGACTTCCAGCTGCGTACTGTTCAGGGGTTCGGCAATGTCCGGGCACAGTGTATGAAACACCCGGTTCAGTTCATCGTCACTGCAGTTGATCATCCTCGTTTTCCTTTCCATATCATTTTGACAGAAAAATGAATTGCTGAACGGATTTTTTCTGTTCAGCAATGCATCTGCGTCCGCACATGAATTTTAAGAATGCTGAGGCACTGTAAATAAGTGATCACGGTGTATCTGAAACGATATAATACATACATGCAGAAAAAGATCTTGGCTGCAGGCATCAGCCTGCTTACAATATGCAGTCTCACACTGACAGCGGCTGCGGAAAATGAACATCCGGACAACGCACCGGATATTGCCAGTGAATATGTTTACCTGGTGGATACCGGAAACGGTCAGGTGATCTGGTCGCTGAATTCTGAAGACAGGATGTATCCTGCATCAATGACCAAACTGATGACAGAGATCCTGGCAATCGAAGCACTTTCGGACAAGGACGAACGGATCATGATCACGCCTGAAATGGCAGCCGGACTGTTTGAGGCAAATGCATCGGTGGCAGGGTATCAGATCGGGGACGAACCGACCGTGCGCGATCTGCTGTACGGAACGGCTCTGGCATCCGGTGCGGAGTGCGTCAACGCCCTGGCGATACGCATTGACGGCTCTGTGCCTGCCTTTGTGGATCATATGAACCGCAAGGCAGAAGAACTGGGCATGCACGACACGCACTTTGTCAATCCGACCGGACTGCATGACGGCGATCACTACAGCACATGCCGTGATATTGAGACGCTGTTCAGTTATTGTTATCAGAATGAATTCTTCCGGGAACTTCTCGGAAAGCGCACGTATTTAAGCACACCTGTTGCGTCCAATCCCAACGGCATTCCGATGGAATCTACCGTTTGGAGCATGATCAAGGATCTCCCTGTACCCGGGTTTGCCGGCGGCAAGACAGGGTTTACCTATCCTGCCGGGAGATGTCTGGCATCCGGAGCAGAGATCAACGGAATGGATCTGGTGCTTATAACAGGAAAGGCTCCGAACGATCCTGCCTCAGCGGTCAATGATGCAATGACGGTTTACGGTTGGCTGTCAGAACATATGAGCCGCAGGGAACTGATCCCTGCCGGAGATATGCTGGCGAAGATACCTGTGATCGATTCAAAAACAGAATATATTACCGTGTACAGTGAAGAATCATTTTCACGGGATGTCCTGGACAGTGAAGACATCCGGGTGACTGCTGATTTTCCTCAAGAGATCACTGCCCCTGTCAGTCAGGGAGAACACCTCGGAACGATCCGTGTTTACTCCGGCGATACCGTACTGTATGAATATGATTTTGAATTAGGGGAAGATATATCCTACAGCCGTCTGGTTCATGTCAGACGGATCCTGAATGAAATATACAGCTCGCATCCGTACCTCTGCAGGGGAGCGGTCTTAACAGCAGGACTGCTGATCATTTTGCTGGTCAGCAGGATCACAGCCGGCAGTAAACGCAGACGCAGAAGGAGACGCTGAATTTCTGCGGATCATATCGGAGGTAAGTTATGAAACGTCAATACAGGATCCTGACAGCAGTGATCGCTTCTGCATCCGTGCTTTGTGCCTGTCAGAAAGAAGAGCAGGTACAGCCGGAGCCTAAGATCGAAAACTGCGCCATCATTCATGAAACGGAATTCGGCGGTGTCTACATCAAATCCACGATCGATGATTTCAACAAGCTGGGATTTGTCTACGGGGACAGTGTGAACGTTGAGTTTTCCAACGGATTCAAGCTGGAGGATGTACCGTATTACAACGGATATTATGTGGATGCAGGCCAGCCGCTTCTGATCGCTTATCCCGGATATGATTACATCAAGGCAGCAGTCAACTATGGTGATGATCTTTGGGAGACTGCCGGTCTTCAGCAGAAGAATGATCAGAAGCTGAACCTGTGGATGCAGTCAAAGCTGGAAGAACACGATACTGCATCTGTATATCTGAATGAACGCGGGAAATACGCGGATATCCAGGCGGCACGGGATATTCATTACTATGATGAACGTGAACGATATACCACTGATGAAGAGTTTGCGAATTTCCGGAGCATCCATATGGGCAGGATCGCAGAAAACAGACTTTACCGCTCGGCATCTCCTTGTGACAACCAGCATAACAGGGCTCCCTATGTTGACCGGCTGATCGAACAGGCGGGTGTGAACGGGATCATGAACCTTTCCGACAGTCATCTGAAGATCCGGGGATATATGGAAAAGGATAACTTTGACTCACCATATTTTCTGTCACTGTACCAGAATGATCAGGTCATTCCCCTGGCACTGAACATGAATTATCTTTCCGAAGAGTTTGCCGTTACGGCTGCCCAGGGACTGAAGGAACTGGCAAAGCTCGAACCTCCGTATCTCATTCACTGCACGGAGGGAAAGGACCGTACAGGATTTATATGCATGCTGGTAGAGGCGCTGGCAGGAGCGGATTATCAGCAGATCGCAGATGATTATATGGTGACATATGACAATTACTACGGCATCACTGCGGACAGTGAGCCGGATAAATATCAGACGATCCTGGAAAAGAACCTGGATGCCATGATCCGTTCCATTGTCGGTGATGAGAGCATCGACATCACAAATACGGACCTGTCCGTATATGCGAAGAACTACCTGCTCAAAGCAGGCATGAGTGAAGAAGATATCACAGCATTCCTGAATCGTATCTGTGAGTAACAGACTGTACATGATCCGGAACAGCGTGATCTGTATATGATGATATGCGAGGCGTAGAAATGAACAATGATCTGATGATCCGCAGCATCTATATTGACTGGGATCAAATCGAATCTGACAGTTATCTGAGAAATATCGAAGCGCTCAGGGATAAGGCGAGGATCGACTTTCATGCGCAGACAACGATCCTGACAGGAGAAAACGGGTCAGGCAAATCAACGCTGCTGGAAGCGATCGCTGTTGCCTATGGCTTCAATCCTGAGGGAGGCTCCAGAAATTACAGCTTTTCTACATATGACTCCCATTCGGAACTGTCCAAAGCAGTCACATTGGTCAAAGGGATCCGCAAACATAACGGATGGGGTTATTTCCTGCGGGCAGAGAGTTTCTACAATGTAGCAACAGCCGAGGAGGAATATTCAAAGGACACGCCGAAAGGCCCGATGTATTACCACAGAAGATCGCACGGGGAAAGCTTTCTGGCCCTGGCACAGGAAAACTTCCGTTCACGCGGTCTTTATCTGCTTGACGAACCGGAAGCTGCTTTGTCTCCGCGCAGACAGATGACCATGCTGATTGAGATCATGGAAAGCATCAAACTTGGTTCCCAGTTTATCATCGCGACGCATTCACCGATCCTTTCCGGTATCCCGGATGCGGAATTATGGTCATTTGACGGACCGCTCCATACATGCACTTACGAGGAAACAGATGCATATACCGTTACCAGAATGTTTATCAACAGCCGGGAACAGATCCTGAAGCATCTGCTGGAGGAAGAATAAGAAAACCACAGTCTGTACTGAACATATAAACTGTTCATGCAGCTGTGGTTTTTGTGTGCAGATATACTCAGAGCTTTTCGTTCAGGAAATCACGGATTACGGCCCTTGTTTCTTCCTGAAAGAATTCATCAGAACCATGATCAGCACCATCCACGATGTAATAGCGGACATCTTTTCCTGCTGCTGTCATGGCATGATAATACATCTCACTCTGTTCAATGTTGACGACATGGTCATCACTCCCGTGCATGACAAGCACCGGGCATGTGTGTTCACAGATGCCGTTGATCCCGCCTGCCTGCTTTGCCCGGACAGGATCGTCGGAAGGCAGTCCTCCCAGCAGCATGCATTCCGGGAATTCTTCAGGTATATTTGAACGACCGGGACGTTTTCCCTGTTTGATGGCATTGAGATTGAACTGATAGACCGCTTCAATGTCGGCAATGCCGTACAGGTCAACTGCGCATTTGACATGGCTGCTCACATTGCTGTATGCCTGTGTATCAAACTGTCCGTCATTGTTTGCGGCAAGCAGTGTCAGATGACCTCCTGCAGACGAGCCGATGATGCCGATGCGTTCCGGGTCGATATGGTACTTTTCTGCATTTGTTCTGAGAAACCTGACGGCTGTCAGGACATCATTGATCTGTGCAGGAAATACCGCTTCACCGATGATGCGGTATTCAGCAGCCGCAATGATGACGCCTTCTTCTGCAAGAAACATCAGTTCCGGCAGCATCTCCGCTGCCCGCTCACGTCCTCCGCGCCATGCACCTCCGCATACCCATACCATGCAGGGATATCTGTTCGTATCTTTTGTGCGGTGTCCGACAGGAGAAAGCAGAGAAACATGCAGATCACGCATTTCCCCGTTCAGCAATGGCTGCCGATCATAAACGATCCCCTGGTGCAGATAAATATGCTTCCGTCTGATATCCGGTCTGATCACTGTTTTCATGGTGCGCCTCCCTGATTCAGCAAAATTATAGTTCAAAGATCAGACGGTCATGAACCTGTTCTGTTTATGATTCATACGGGGATATAAAAGCCGCAGTATGTGCTGCGGCAGGCAGTGCGTTCGGTTTACAGTTCCTTCATCGCAGAGGCGAGGATCACAGCGGAATGGTCTCTGACAAACATATCCGTATTGATCAGAAGATCATATGTTTCTTTCTTTCCCCATTCCGTATCGCTGTGAGCTTTGTGGTAGTTATAGCGGATCATATCCTCTTCATGGATCTTAGCCTTAACCTCTTCATCATCCGTCAGATCATGATAGAGCGGTGATATCTTGGCACGCACGATCTTTGCCGGAATATCCAGCGCATAGGTAAGGGCAGATACGCAGGTATATCCTTTTTCCAGGATCATTTCCCTTGTGGCACGGTCATGGATCAGGCAGGGCCCCTTTGCAAGGGCAATATCGATCGCTTTGTCAAACGCGGCACTGATGCGTGCATATTCGGGATCGGAAACGATCTCTTCTTTCGTGATCGCATCACTGCGCAGTTTTGTTTCAAACGCTTCCACATCTTCCTGGGAAACGCCGCATTCAGGAACCAGTTCCAGCAGCAGTACTGCGTCCCAGTATGCATAGCCTCCGGCCTGGCATGCCCTGACGGCGATCATTCTTCCCATGGAGCAGTATTCACTGTCCAGAACGATGCAGTGGGGTCTGCTGTATTGTGCTTCAAATTCTTTTGCGCCTTTCGTATCAAACGCTTTTCTGACATCTTCAGCCATAGTTGTCACTCCTTGTTTACCATTAATATATCCCATCATGAACCGCGATGGAAACAAACGTTGCATGATCTGCAGCTGCTGCACAGCGTTCGGTTTTATTTATGAATCATAAAATATCACAGCAATTTGCAGGATCACTATTTTTTATAATATATAAAAGATACAGAACAGGAGGGGGACGTATGAATACACGCGATTTGCAGATCTTTATCAAGATTGCCGATTACCGGAGCATTACAAGAACTGCCGAGGATCTTCAGATGACACAGCCTGCGATCAGCAGCGCATTGAAACGTCTGGAAGAAGAGCTCGGATACCCTCTGTTCATCAGACGCGGCAAGTGGCTGCTGCTGAACAGTCAGGGAGAACTGTTTTACCATGCCTCAAAAGATTTTCTGGCAGAGATCGATCATATGAAGAGCGGCCTGCAGCTGAACGATCATCAGAAAAAAGAGATCGTGATCAAAATGTATCTGCACAGTGACAGGCTGTATGAGCTCCTTGGTTCATTCACTGAGGAAAATCCGGATATCCGCGTCACACTCCAGACAGGAGTGAACACCGGATCGGAAAGCTACCGGACCAGTGACTTTCATGTACTGCTGCTTCCCGACAGGGATGAATCCGATGACTTTCTGCCCCTTGAACATAGAGGAGGCCTGTATGCGATCCTGCCTGTGAATCATCCGTTCGCATCCTACACACATCTGACGATCGATGATCTGAGAGATGAAAAATATGTATTTCAGACGGTATCTGATTCAGCCGGCATTGAATCTGTATATCATACATGCATCAGCGCAGGCTTTACGCCGAAGATCTCTGTGATCACCAGCGGCAAGACAAGCAAGTTCGCAGCGATCAGGAAAGGATGCGGCATCGGACTTGCCTATGACAATGCATTATCACTTGCACCGCTGATCAAAGACTGTCGTGTGATCCCGGTGGAATTCCCGCTGAAGATCAGCTGGCTCGGCCTGGCATGGAAACCTGAAGAACTCACTGAAGCTGCAGAACGCTTCCTGGCGTTCGCAAAGGAGAATATCTGATATGGAACTGGAGTCGATCAAGTCATTTATCAAGATCGCCGAGCTGAACAATATGACGCTGGCGGCGGAAGAACTGAACATGTCTCCATCGGCCCTAAGCAGCATGCTGCAGAAACTGGAAAAAGAGCTTGGATACAGCCTGTTTGACAGGTCGGTAAAAGGCATGAAGCTGACGCCGAACGGGAAGTATTTCCTGGAATGGGCGCACAAAAACAAAGCATTCAAAGACAGACTCATGGCTGATATCGACCGCTCTGCACACAGTGTGGGCAGGATCAGGATCGGAACGATGATCAACAGCGATACGCTGTATATCATGCTGTCGGCGTTCCTTGAGCGGCATCCCGACATACAGATCGAACTGTATGACGAAAAGGCGATCCTGGACAATTATCTGATGTCAGACCTGGATGCATTCCTGATCCCGAAAGAAGATATGCAGGGACAGCCCGGCATAAAAATGGCAGTACGCACTTCATTGCTGGTCATGATGCATGATAAGAATCCGCTTGCGTCAAGAGAACAGCTGACACTTGATGATCTGAAGGAAGCCGGCTTTGTATTTACGGCCCACAACGGCAGGCTGGACTGGACATATGATTACTGCATCAATCACGGTTTTGAGCCGGATGTGCGCTTTGTCTGCGAGGAGTTTGATGATAAGCTCGATATTCTTGCCAGATCAGACGCTGTGGCGATCGGATACAATACGATGCGTCTGCTGAGAGCGCAGATGCGGAAGATCAAAGCGATACCTCTGCTGACAGAAGAAGCAGTCAAAATGGAGTTCTGGTTTGTATGGCGGAAAAAACCGCTCAATCCGCTGATGGATCAGCTGAGTGCATTTGCCCTGGAGTTCGATCAGAAAGGGCGGGAATATTTCATTCGGGATTGATAACGGAAATGTGAGGGAAAATATCCCTCGCTTTTTTCTGCATGTCATTGTCTGCGAAAAAAATCTTCCGGGGTCTCCGGAAGATATGAATGATCAATTGTTTCCGCTGCTTACAGGCAGGTAAGGAATCAGCGATTTGGCAAGATTCGGGATCGTCATGGTCTGAAGCCATACAGTACCGGGACCAGTCAGTACGGTATTGAAGAGTCCTTCACCGCCCAGCAGTTTGTTTTTCAGTCCTTTGACTGCAACGATATCCATTGTGACTCCTTCAGTGAACCCGGCTACATTGCCGGTATCTACGATGATCTGTTCTCCGCGCTGCAGCTGTCTCTCCACAAGTGCCCCATCGATCTCTACAAAGGCGATCCCGTTTCCGGACAGCTTCTGCATGATGAAGCCTTCGCCGCCGAACAGTCCGGTGCTCAGCTTTTTGTTGAAGAATGTGCTCAGGTTAACAGATGACTCTGATGCCAGGAATGAACCCTTCTGAAAGATCCATGCGCCGTTTCTGAGGTCCAGAGGAATGATCCTGCCGGGAAAGCTTGCACCAAAGGCAATATAGGAATCATCACTTCCGGCAGTGTATATGTTCCGGAAGATGTTCTCACCGGAGAAAAGTCTTCCCAGACCGCCTGTACCGGTGGTGTGCATTTCAATATCATTGGACATCCAGACCATGGAACCGCCTTCCGTGATCATTTCTTCTCCGCGTTCCAGTCTGCATTCAACGACAGGGAACGGTGTTCCGGTAATTTCAAATTTCATATGATGTTTCTCCTTCTGCTGTCTGAATTATAGCATTGATCATGAAGGCTGCCGGGCAGGAGAGACAATATTAAACTTTTCTGCCAATACTGTCTTCAATGTGAGGAATATTCATATGATTCCGTGAAAACATGTTTTCATATCTGCGCAGGAAAAGTAAGAAGGTTCTTTGTGTCTTTTGACGCATTGGCCCACAAGAGGTCAAAAATATGAGATGATATGGAACAAGGGGAGATAATATTATGACTGGGAACGAAACATTGGAAGAACTGCAGGCTGAGCTGCAGAAGATCGAAGATGCCGAGGCAAGAGTTTTGGGGAATTATGAAAAGGTGCGTGCAGACCTGGAGAACAGGATCGCAAAGCATCAGGCGGAAATCGCCTCCCTTGGTCTGTTCAAATTCGGGGAAAAGAAAGACCTGCAGGGACGCATTGATGAACTGAATGAAGAACTTGCACACGAGCTGACGAAAGCACAGGAAGAAGTACGTGTTCTGAGAGATGAGGAATACGAGCTGACACTGAAGATCCGCAGGATGCAGGGAGATCCGATCATATAATGAAAAAAGCACTTCGCAAATGGAGTGCTTTTTATCAGGTTCATGCAAGCTGCTTGATGTCTTTCCTCAAACGGAATAGCAGGAACATTGTATAGATCGCAATGCCAAGTATGAAGAACAGCAGCAGTACAGTGATCACAGCGATCAGTGTGTCAGGGTTTTTCATGGCGTTCAGCTGAACAGAGATCAGTTCAAATACACATACACAGACCAGGTTGACCACCTTGACGGTATGAAGTTTGCTGCTGACGGCTGATCCATAATCATCCGCGACCTTTTCGAGTATTCCGAGCAGGAAATACATATATACAGCAGAGACCGCCGAAATGAGCGAATTCACGATTCTGGCATCGAAGTCCGGGTTTGTGATGCCGAGCAGCCATACAGCCAGTGAGAGTACTGCCAGTGCGCAGGATGTCCATTTCAGCCAGACCTTTCCTTCTGTATATGTTCCAAGGTTGTCATAAGCCAGGAACAGCAGGATCCATCCGATAAAGGCCGGTGTGAAATTGATCGAATTGATATTTATGTTGAGCAGGGTAAACAGGAACCCGAACGCAATAAACGATAATGCTCTTTGAATATTCATCATTCTTCTCCTTTCAGTTTATACAGCATGCAGATGCTGTTAAATGGGATTATAAGCATGTATTGTTCAAAAGTAAATACAGACGCATGACCGGTCCGCTTCCATTGTTTGACATCGCTTGGAAGACCGGTCAATAATTGTCTTGAAGTCGTATGACGGGAGGTTGCACATGGCAGAAACAGTATCATTGGTATTTACGGGAGACATCGGATTCGATAAATACATGGACGGCAAATGGAATGACGAGGAACTGATCTCAGATGAGATCCTTGATTTCCTGCACAGCGGTGACCATGTTGTTGCCAATGTGGAAGGTGCGCTGGTCCGTCAGGAAAAGAAGGAAGGTCTGCAGGGCGTGCAGCAGCTGGTCCATGCAATGGATCCGGATGCGGTCAAGGTGCTTGGAAAGATGGGCGCCGATATCTGGAATCTCTGCAATAACCACATCCTGGATGCCGGAGATGAAGGCGTAAGGAAAACACTGGAGGAAGCAGGGAAGTTCGGGGCGAAAACAGTCGGCGTCGGCATGAACCTGAACCAGGCAAAAGAGATCCTGTATCTGCCGGATGCAGGCGGGATCGGTCTGTTCAGCATCGGCTTCCGCACTGGCTGCAAACCTGCGGGTGAAGCCAAGGCAGGCTGCCTTTTGTGGAATGAAATGGAACTGATCGAAGCGAATATCCGTGAGATCAAAAGCAGATGCCGCTGGTGCTGTCTGATCGTGCACGGCGGAGAAGAATTCACGTCACTCCCGAGCCCTTATGTGCGTGAGCGCTATCTGAAGTTCCTTGATATGGGTGCAGACATGATCGTGGCGCACCATCCGCATGTTCCGATGAACTATGAGACGGTCGGCGATAAGGTGATCTTCTATTCACTCGGAAACTTCATCTTTGATACAGACTACCAGAGAGCACAGTATCACACGGAAGAAGGCATTCTGGTGAAGCTGAATTTCACGGAAGAGAACTATACATGGGAGGCTGTCGGGATCAATATCATCCGTGGACCCGAACATATCGTGAAGGCTGACCTTCCGCAGATCTTTGCGGATGTTCAGCAGGAGGAATATGAGAAGCTTTCCCCGCTTGCCGCAAAGATGTTCCTGGCTGCGACGAAACGCCAGCAGATCTACCTCAATCCCAAAGCATTTGAGCATAAGACGCCTCAGGAATGGGAGGAACATTTCACCGATCCCAACAGACGCTACCGTGTGCCGGGTGAAGCGCTTGATTTTACGATCATCTGGGAACTGGCACAGAAAGAACAGGAAGGCGCATGGAAAGAAAGCAGCCTTCCGCAGGTCGTTGATTATATACTCGGCCAGATGTGAGACCGGAGACAATACAGGCAGAATCTTTTGTCAATGATGCATGATTCATCATGGAAGTTTTTCGTGTTCGCATAGTATAATAAATCCGGAAATCGAAGCACGTACGTTTAAAGAGATCATAAGGAGCCCATCATGAAAAACAAGTTTGTAATGTCGCGCGCCCGTAATGCAGCTTATGTTCAGAAAAACATGGATCTGCTTTTATTCAATGCAATGAAACTTGCAAGATATGATGTTACTCAGGAAGAATGTCTGCAGGGAATTCAGGATGAAGAAGCTGCTCTGGCATATTCGAATTTTAAGCGTACCTTTGAATATCTCCAGCTGGATAAGGACGCAGAGATCGATTATCATTACCTGCTTGATCTGCACACGCTGCTGATGGAGGGCCTGCAGGAAGGCTTTACCAACAATATGACAGATGAGCAGATCGAAGAACTGAGCCGCATCATCAACCAGCCCGCAAAGGCAAATACCGAGATCGCCATCGACGCCATGCTGTATATCCTGGATAAGCGTCTGTTTGAAGACGGAGACATCCGTGTTGCGCTGATGTTTGCCAACAAGATCATGCTGGAAAACGGCTGCGGTGTGATCACCGTGCCTCCCATGTATGATGATGATTTCAGAGAACATCTGCAGAAACTGAATGTGACCAGGGATTCCGAACCGTTCAAAAACTGGGTGTTCAAGTGCTGCCTGAGAGGAGAGCGGATGTCCTGAAGCTCCGGGCGTCAGATCAGTATACCGGACCGGCAATTGCCGGTTTTTCTTTGCATTCTTAAGAATATGCTGTTTAAGAACGGGTCATAACTGTGTGACGGATGAAACATGATGACATATAATAATGTTCATGATTCGAGGGAAAGACTATGAACAGATTTAGCAAAACATTACTGGCACTGACGCTGGGTATTTCTGTCAGTGCCTGTGCAGGTACACAGAACGGGGCTGCAGCAGCCGATCAGCCGGTCAAAGAACGCGCAGCAGTAGACGTATCTGATCTGGCAGGCGTAGATGCGGCAGCCGGAACGGATATCGTTTCCTACCTGACAGACGGCGTACTGAACGACGAAACAGTATTGATGGATGCGGAAGGCACAGCGCTGACTGCGGATGAACTGTCGTTTGAACTGGCATATCAGGCATATGATGCATTCAGATATTATGCATATTATTACGGGAAAGAGCCTGCTGTCACAGATGACATGGGCGATGGAAGAACGTTCGGTCAGTATATCGCAAGCGTAGCAGCAGATGCTGCGCTGACATATGCGGCTTCAGAAGTGATCGCAAAGCAGGAAGGCCTGGAAATGCCCGCAGAATACAAGACGGAAGTCGAAGGCATCTATGACAATAACGTCGAATACTACGGACAGAATGAATGGAGCCGGGCAGTCAGCGAGGGAACTGTTGCGGAAGCGGATTATACGGAAGAACAGAAACAGGCATGGATCAAAGAACACGGCGCCAAGGCGTTCAGAGACTATCTGCTTTATTTCGGCACGACCAGGGAAGGATACGAAACACTGGTCAACAAGAATTACAATTACATGACAGCACAGAAGCTGCTGTTTGCGGACGGCGGAAAATACGCTCTGACGGATGAGATCAAAGCTGAAGAAATCGCCGAATATGCTGAGGAAAACGGCGTTGTCTGGGCAAGATGCATTCTGTTCTCCACGATGGACAATGACGATGCGGCAGCTGCAGAGGCAGAGGCAAAGAAAGCCTATGAAGAACTGTCCGCACTGACCGGTACAGAACTGTCCGAGAAATTCACGGAACTGCAGCAGAAATATGATAAGAGCGGCTACACAGCCGGTGAAGTCCAGATGTATACAAACACCGATTCACTGGTAAGCGGCTATTATGAAGGCATTACTGTCCTGAAGCCGGGTGAGATCGGCATCACTGACCGCACAGCATACGGCTACTTCATCCTTCTCAGGGAAGAAGACAGGCCTCAGGATCTGGAACAGACGGTCACTGACAACTACGCATCCAAAAAGATGAAGGAACTGAGCGCAAAAGTTCTGGAAGACAGCGGATGCACTGCTGAATCGATCCTTGAAAAGATCGATATCGCATCCTACTATACGAAGCTGTTCGCACTGCAGGATCAGATTGATCAAGCAAACGGTACAGCGGCAGAGCAGAACTGATTTGCATGATCTCTGCATATCAGCACAAGAGAAGCGACAGGCGGTTCAATGACGGACCGCTTTTTTTATAAAATTGACCCGGCATTTCGGTTTGCCCGATTGTATATATAGTGAAGGGAGGTCAGACAGGATGAAGGAAACTTTGCGGCGTACGGACAAAGAGATCACGGAAATCTATCATTTTGGCAAGAGTACCA
>DMBB01000094.1 GCA_003446295.1 Erysipelotrichaceae bacterium | reverse complement strand
GAAGCGGACGGCTATCAGCAGATCGCCGATGCCCGGGCAGAAATTGAAAAGGGCAGGGAAAAGCTGAAGGAAGGCGAATCCGAGTATTACGAGAAGGAAGCGGAATATCTGGCGATGAAGGAGGAGATCGACGCCGGCATCAAACAGATCCGTGAAGGCATCAAAAATCTGGAAAAGGCAAAAGAAGGGCTTGCCCAGATCGATGCTGGAATCCAGCAGATCTCAGAAGCAAAGCAGCAGCTGACTGACGCGAAAGATGGTATTGCCCAGATCGATGCAGGCATTGCGAAGATCGATGAATCCATCACCCAGCTGGAGACTGCCGCTAGCGGTCTTGCCCAGCTGGATGCTGCGATCGCTCAGATGGACGGCGTACCGGGAATGGAAGCGCAGAAAGCAGCTCTGGAAGCACAGCGTGACGCCGTACGTTCCCAGCTGAGCGAGCAGGGGATCGATCCTGATCATATCAGTGAAGCAGTTGAAGCGCTGAAGCAGCAGCGTGCAGGTCTTGTGCAGCAGAAAGAGGCTGTGATCGCTTCGCTGAGTGAACAGGGAATCACATATGAGAATATCGATCAGACGATCGCCGGGCTCGATGCACAGAAAACAGCCCTGGAGGAACAGCGGGCTGCAGTCGTCGCACAGCTGAGTGAACAGGGGATCGATGCTGACAAGATCGATGAACAGATCGCTTCGCTGAAAGCACAGATCCAGGAACTCAACAGCAATAAACGGATGATCGATGAAGGTCTTGCGGAAGGCAAGGCAGTCCTGGATGAGGCGCATGACACGCTGGACAAGGCTTATATGGCTACGGTCAATGCGGCTGCGGAACTGATCGAAGAGGTCGAAAAGGCCCAGAAAGAGATCAATGACGGCTGGAATGAGATCGATGAAAACAGACAGAAGCTGATCGATGCACAAAAGGAACTGGAGGACGCGAAAAAAGAACTGGAAGATGCCAGAAAAGACGGTCTCCAGGAACTGGCTGATGCCAAGGAAGAACTGGACAAGGCACAGCAGGATATCGATGATCTGGAGGACGGCAGCTGGACTGTACTGGACCGTTCCCAGCATTATGCATCAAAAACATACAAAAATACGGTTGAACAGATGCGGGCGATCGGTGCAGTATTCCCGATGTTCTTCTTTATGGTCGCGGCTCTGGTCTGCCTGACGACGATGACGCGCATGATCGATGAACAGAGGTCACAGCTCGGCATCATGCGGGCGCTTGGCTACAGCAGGTTCCAGTGCTCCATGAAATATCTGACTTATGCCGGTATGGCTACGGTACTGGGAACGGTGCTCGGCACTGTGCTGGGTCTGGCGATCTTCCCGTATATCATCTATACAGCCTGGAAGATGATGTATGTGCTGCCGCCGATGAAGATCTATATGCCATGGAGGCTTATCGTGATGTCAGCAGCCGGATTCCTTGCGGTCATGCTGATGACGACATGGTATGTCTGCCGCAATGATATGAATGATGTTCCTTCCCAGCTGCTGCGTCCCAAATCACCCAAGCTTGGCAGAACAGCGCTGATCGAGCGGATCGGTCCGCTCTGGAACAGAATGAGCTTCTCATGGAAGATCACGACAAGAAACCTGTTCCGCTATAAGCAGAGACTGGTCATGACCGTGATCGGTGTTGCCGGATGCACGGCATTGCTGATCACAGGCTTCGGCATCAGCGATTCGATCAACGGCATGGTGGATACGCAGTTTGATGAACTGCAGCTGTTCGACGGACAGGTGCACGCGGAAGGACTCAAACCGAGTGAGATGGAAGTGCTGAGGAATGATCTGCTGAAGCGTGAAGATGTTGCTTCAGCTGTGATCGCCGGCAGCTACAGCGCGATTGCTGTCAACGGACATGACACCCTTGAAGAAACGGTCAACGTGCAGGTGTTCGAAAAGCCTGAGATGATACAGTCTTGCTATGAATTGAGAACAAGGATCGGACACGAGCCGCTTATCCCGGATCAAGAGGGCGTTATCATCAATGAGAAACTGGCGGAAAATCTTGGACTGCAGGCAGGAGATACGATCATTGTCGAAAGCAAGACAGGCATACGGAAGGAAGTCAGGATCTCTGCAGTTACCGAAATGTACATCCAGCATTACATGTTCATGACCCAGCAGTATTATGCCAAGGTGTTCGGAAGCACGATCAGCCAGGATACCCTGATGGTGGATATTGCCGGGGATGTGCAGGTCAGCAGGGCGTTCCAGAAAGAGATCGTCAATGATGACAGGGTCAGCGGTGTTCAGTTCTATGACACGATCCTGGAGAACTTCAAGTCCATGGTCAACAGCCTTGACCTGATCGTCTGGGCTCTGATCATATCATCCATGTCGCTTGCGTTCGTCGTACTGGGCAATCTGACTAACATCAATATCAGTGAGCGTCAGCGTGAGATCGCTACGCTCAAGGTACTGGGCTTCCGGAAAAAAGAAGTCGAGGACTACATCTTCAAGGAAAACAATGTCCTGACCGGCCTCGGCGCGCTTGCAGGCATACCGATCGGACAGGTGCTGCACCATTTCATCATGAGACAGGTGGAAATGGATTATGTCATGTTCGGAAGGACAGTCGATCCTTCCAGCAACGTGATCGCATTCTTCATGACGATCCTGTTCGGCGTGCTGGTAAACTTCTTCATGCGCAAGAGACTGCAGTCGATTGAGATGGTGGAATCACTGAAGAGTGTTGAATAACAATTGCGAACTTCTCAAACTTCGCTCATAATGAATTTAAGGAGGAGTTTATCATGAAAGAATTCAAAGTACTGCGCTGCAAAGGATGCGGAAAGATGGTTATTACATTGGCTGACAGCGCATGCCCTACAAAGTGCTGCGGTGAACCGATGGAAGAACTGAAGGCTAATACAACTGACGGCGCAGCCGAAAAGCATGTACCTGCTGTTACAAGAGAAAACGGAAAGCTGATCGTAAATGTCGGTTCTGTTGATCATCCGATGCTCGATGCTCACTACATTCAGTGGGTAGCACTGGTAACAGACAACAGCTTCCGCGTTGTCAATCTGGAACCGGGACAGAAACCTCATGTTGAAGTCGCGGAAGATGAGAAAGTAAACGAAGTTTACGAATACTGCAATCTGCACGGACTCTGGAAGACAGAAGCATAATTACAAAGCTGCGGACTGCAGCTTTTTAAAAAACAGAAAAGAAGAGAGGTTTTAAAGTATGACACTGATCAAAAACGGAAGAATTCATGACATGGTAAACAGGGAACCGTATATTGCGGATATCCTGATCGAAAATGGAAAGATCAAAGCGATCGGAATGGAACTGTCAGGAGACGGTGATGTGTTTGACGCAGCAGGTCTGGATGTATATCCCGGCTTTATCGACGCGCACAGCCATATCGGCGTATCCGGAACAGGCATCGGCTTTGAAGGTACCGATTATAATGAAATGAACGACATCTGCTCGCCGGAAGTACGCGGCATCGACAGCTTCAATCCCTTTGACGCCAGCATTCCCACAGCCGCAAAAGCAGGCATTACGACAGTTGCGGCAGGACCCGGCAGCGCGAATGTCCTCGGCGGAACATGGATCGCAGTCAAGCTGCACGGCGTATGCGTGGATGACATGATCGTAAAGGATCCTGTTGCCATGAAATGCGCATTCGGCGAGAACCCGAAACGCTGCTATCAGAAGAAGAACGCAAGCTCCCGTATGTCTGTAGCTGCGCGCTTCCGTGAGTGCATGTATCAGGCAAGGGAATATATGCTGAAGAAAGAGGCTGCAGGTGACGATATCACCAAGAGGCCGCCGTTCAATCTGAAGTATGAATCTTTGATTCCGGTCTTCAAAAAAGAGATCCCTCTGAAGGCGCATGCACACCAGGCAAACGACATTCTGACAGCGATCCGTCTGGCAAAGGAATTCGATGTAGACCTGACGCTGGAACATGTGACGGAAGGTCATCTGATCGCCGATAAGCTTGCCGAAAACAAACAGTACATGATGGCAGTCGGCCCTACGTTTACACATGCGTCCAAATATGAGCTGCAGTACAAGTCCTGGGAAACACCGGGCGTTCTTGCGGCAAAAGGATGCCATGTGTCCATCGTGACCGATCATCCGTTCGCTCTGGAAGAATATCTCCCGATCTATGCAGGTCTGGCAGTCAAGGCCGGTATGGATCCTTATGAAGCGCTGAAAGCGATCACCATCAATCCGGCAGAACATCTGCTGATCGCGGACAGGGTCGGATCGCTCGAAGCAGGCAAGGACGCAGATATCGTTGTTTACGAAGGCAGTCCGTTTGAAGTGACATCCGAAGTCAGACTCGTACTGATTGATGGTGTCCGTATCTGATCATTGGACAGACAAGGCAGGGCAGATGCTCTGTCCTTTTTATTATGTCTGCATTTATTGTAAAAGAGACATAAATAGTGTAAAATTACACCGGAGAGAATACACTATGGAAAAAGAAGAATTGATCACCATGCTCAGCAATGACTGCCGGCTCGTCCGTACCGAGTTCGGGTTTTCACAGGATCAGATGGCAAAAATCCTGGGCATGTCAAAGAAGACATTGGTGGAAACAGAAAAAGGAAGAAGAACACTGTCATGGCCGGAATGCATCGCACTGGCTGTGATCTTTGCAGGGAGCCAGGTATTGAGCAATGAGTTCGGCGGGGAACTGTCGGACATGATACGCGCTGTATCATTTGATGACGTGAATGTGTCATATCCGAAAACAATGGGCGGAAAGATATGGTGGCGTGATATTTATGAGCACAGCGGTTACCGTGTCCAGCAGAATCTGCTGTCCCAGCACTACCGTCTGCTCGATCCGGCTGACGGCAGGATGGTTTCTTCCTTTGACCTTGAAGTGATCAGAAAATACATGAGGCAGAACGGACTGCTTCAGGAAACGGAAGAGCTATGAAAACAGGTTCATTTCTGGAGCTTGCGGCGTTCGGTGCCAGAACAGTGCTGTTCAAACGCAGGGATCCGATCCTCGGAACGGTCATTATAACCGATAAATGCAACCTTTCCTGCAGGCACTGTTCCGTCAACAACATTACCTCGCTCATGCATTCCTATGAAAAAATACGCGGTGAGATGCGGACGCTGTACGACATGGGAATCAGGATCCTGTTTTTCTGCGGCGGTGAAACGCTGCTCTGGAGGGACGGGGAGCTGACTGTCCGTGATCTTGTGATCGAAGCAAAGCGGATGGGCTTCCTGATCGTCAACATCGTGACAAACGGTACATTCCCGATCGATGTACCGGAAGCGGATCTGATCCTGCTGAGCCTGGACGGTGACAGGAAACGGCATAACATGATCCGCGGCGACACGTACGATACGATCATGGAGAATATCAGGAATGCGACTGCAGACAACATCTGCTTTTATATGGCAGTCAATCAGATCAACAAGCATACGATCAGAGACGTCTGCTATCTTGCAAAGCATATGAAGCATGTCAGGGCAGTCTCATTCAACTTCCATACACCGTATCCGGATACGAAGGAACTTGCACTGAGCAGGGAAGACAAAAAGGAATGCTGTGCGGTCATTGCGGAAATGATGAAGCGCGGCATGCCTGTGTTCAATCTGAAAAGCGCATTCCCGTATATCATCGATAATTCGTTCCCGACGCCATGCTGGCAGTGCGTTGTTATTGAAGACGGGAAGATCAGTACATGCGGAAGATGCATCGATGTGCCCGGATTATGCGAACAGTGCGGTTATTTCTTCGTGGCAGAGTATACGCTGCTGTTCTCCGGAAACATCCCGGTCATTGCAGAAATGCTGGGAACGTATCTGAAATACATTTAAGGAGTGCATATGAGTATCCTGACTGATCTGACAAGGGACTGGCTGACACGCTCTCTGCGTCCCTTTACATTCACACCGTCATATGATGAAGTCCTTCCGTACAGTGACTGCAGCAATCTGGGTCTGTATATCCATATTCCGTTCTGCCGCAGCATCTGTTCATTCTGCCCGTACTGCAAGACTGTATACAGGAAGGAAACATGTGATAAATATATCGACGCATTGCTGGAGGAGATCAGAATGGTCGGAAGCACGTATCCGGGCAGGAAAGAGGTGACGAGCCTCTACTTCGGCGGAGGAACGCCGGCTCTTGCACATGCGCGCTTAAAAGAGATCATTGATGAAGTGAACAGACATTTCACGATCACAGACGGGATCGGACTGGAACTGCATCCTGAAGATGTCCGGATACCTGTATTGAGAGAACTGAAAGAAGCAGGTGTCACGCGCATCAGCATCGGGATCCAGTCATTCCATGACAAGTACCAGGATATTCTCGGCAGGCGCAGCGTCGATATCCATGCGATGAAACAGGCGCTTCAGGCAGTTTCGTTTGAAACAGTATCCATGGATCTGATCTTCGCGCTTCCGGAACAGACGCTGTATGAACTGGAAGAGGATATTGAAACAGCCTTCACAAACGGAGCCAATCATGTCGCGGTATATCCGTTCATTGACTTTACATTTACCGACAGCAGGATCAAAGCGATGCCCAGACAGGAGAAGCGTGCTTTGCTGGACGGCATTACGAACTACTGTCTTGCAAAAGGTTATCAGCGCACATCAATCTGGACGTTCGCGAAAGAAAAGAATGCTGTGTATTCTTCCATGACAAGGGAAAGCTTTCTCGGGTTCGGATGTTCCGCCGCAACACTCTTGAGAGACCAGTTCAAGATCAACACATTTTCTGTTGACGAATACTGCAGACGGATCAATGAAAGGAAACTGCCGACATCATTGACGATCCGCTTTACCAGCAGACAAAGAATGGTCTACTGGCTGTTCTGGACACTGTACAGCACACATCTCGACCCGGAAGATTTCCGAAGATTCTTCGG
The DNA here is from genome assembly GCA_003446295.1 of Erysipelotrichaceae bacterium. The sequence continues at coordinate 192 of DMBB01000094.1, read as the reverse complement.
CGTGTCCCTGGAGCGGATGTATGGCGCGGAATTCATTCTGGCCCAGATGCTCGGCTTCCTGAAAAAAGAGCAGGGGAAGTATCATATGACGCTGCGGGGAGCGTTCTATTATCACTATTATGAGAACTACTATACGCTCGCCTATATCGATAAAATGTGGGGGATCATGAGACTTGAAGCGTTCCCGGAGCG
>DMBB01000357.1 GCA_003446295.1 Erysipelotrichaceae bacterium | reverse complement strand
CGCAGGTCTTCATCACGGAAGCATCTTGCAATCTGGAAGTAACGTTCCAGTCCGCCGATCATCAGCAGCTGCTTGTAGATCTGCGGTGACTGCGGCAGTGCCCAGAACTTGCCGTTGTAGATACGTGAAGGCACGAGGTAGTCTCTTGCGCCTTCCGGGGTGCTTCTTGCAAGGATCGGTGTTTCGACTTCAATGAAGCCTTCTGCATCCAGCGTATTTCTTGCGATCATGCAGATCTTATGACGCAGGATCATATTGTTCTGGAGTACAGGTCTTCTCAGATCAAGATATCTGTATTTCAGTCTGGTATCTTCCAGTGTATCTGTGTCGTCTGCGATCGTGATCGGCGGAGTTTCTGCAGAGTTGATGATCTTTACGCTCTCTGCATGAACTTCGATCTCACCTGTAGCCAGCTTAGGGTTGTGCTGTCCGCGCTCCTGTACGGTACCTGTTACCTGCAGGATGTATTCGCTTCTGACTTCCTTTACCTGCGGGCTCAGATTTTCGTCAAAGACGATCTGTACGATACCGCTTCTGTCGCGCAGGTCAACAAATACCAGCGCTCCCAGGTTTCTTCTTCTGCTGACCCATCCGATCAGTGTTACCTGTTTCCCTGCATCGCTCAGGCGCAGGGTTCCGTTTCTGCATGTTCTTTCCATCAGTTTTTCTCCCATTCTCTGATTGTATCTGTCAGTTCTTCAAGCCTGACTGTTTTCTGTGTTTTATCTGCTGCGCATTTCACGTTGACTGCCCCGTTCTTCAGCTCCTCTTCACCGATGATGACAGTATATTTTGCGTTTGCTCTGTCGGAGCTCTTGAACTGTGCTTTCAGTGATCTTGCTGTGAGATTTGCCTCAGCTACAAAGCCATCATGTCTGAGTTGCTGAACGACCTGCAGAGGCGTGCTGCCTGTATTTCCCAGTGAGATCACATAAATATCAGCGTTATTGGTTTCTTTCGGCGTAAACCCGTCTTTTTTGGCGAGATCAAGCAGCCTTTCAAGTCCGATCGCAAAGCCCATGCCGGACATTTCAGGACCTCCGAAATACTCTACCAGATGGTCGTATCTGCCGCCTGCGAAGATCGTTGCCTGTGCGCCGGAATCAGGTCTTGTGGACTGTACTTCGAATACTGTGTGTGTATAGTAATCAAGGCCTCTGACCAGTCTGTCATCGACTTCATATTCAATGCCCATTCCGTCCAGTGCTTCGAGCACCTGTCTGAAATACTCTCTGGATTCTTCATTCAGATAATCGCTCAGACGCGGTGCTTCCTTTAATGCAGGTTTGTCATGGTCGACCTTGCAGTCAAGGATGCGCAGCGGGTTCTGCTGATAGCGTCTGCTGCAGTCAGGGCAGAGCTCATCAAGGTGCGGCGCAAAGTGTGCAAGCAGAGCTTCTCTGTAGGCTGCGCGGCTTGCGTCATCACCGAGCGTATTGATCTGTACCTTGACGCTGGAAATGCCCATGCGCTTTACGATATCGATTCCGAGCGCGATCGTTTCAGCATCGACCAGAGGACTTTTGACGCCGATCGTTTCTACACCGAACTGTGTGAACTGGCGCTGTCTGCCCTTCTGCGGACGTTCGTGGCGGAACATCGGTCCCATGTAGTAGAACTTTGCGGGGAGTTCCATCGAACCGTACAGCTTATGCTGGTCGAAGGCACGGATCACACCTGCTGTTCCTTCCGGACGCAGCGTGTAGGAATCTGACCCGGGTGTAAATGTATACATCTCTTTGTTTACCATATCCGAAGAATCATTTTCTCTGGCAAAGACAGATGTATCTTCGAAATACGGTGTGCGGATCTCCCGGTAACGGTATTTTTCCGTGACATCACGGATGATGTCTTCCATCTCGTGCCATGCACCGATCTCATCGGGGAGAATATCATATGTTCCGCGGGGTGTCTGATAACTCATTTCATTCCTCCTCTTCTGGTAAAAAAAGCGCCCTTTGATCCAAGGACGCTGTTTGCGCGGTACCACCTTAGTTCATGACATAGTCATGCGCTTGATCCTTTAACGCAGGTCTGCGGACGTCCCTACTGATCGTTCAGGACATCTTCTCGAAAGTGTCTTTCTCAGGGTTCAGACCGGTGCTTTCACCATGCCACCGTCGCTTTTCCGTCGTCCGCCGGAGATCTCTTTGTCATCAAATTTACAACAGGAATTATACCCTTGCGGGACAATTTGCTCAAGTGTTAATGCGAATTCCGTTCCACTGTGATCACAGATTCTACTTTTCTGAGATTCGCGATCAGATTTCTGAGCTGGTCCAGGTTATGAACCGAAACATTCATCTTGATCGTTGTTGTCAGGTTTTCCCGGTTGACTGCCGCGTTGACGGTATTCATGGGTGTTTTGAACTGTGATGTGCAGGTTACGATATCCGTCAGCAGGAAGTTTCTGTCATGTGCTATGATCGTCAGGTTGCTTTCATACTGCCGTTCGACATCTTCGTTGTCCCATTGGACATCGATCATTCTCTGCTTCATGCCGGCAATATTCTGACAGTCGGCACGATGGACTTTAACGCCCTCGCCTTTTGTAATATAGCCGCGGATCTCATCCCCGTAGACCGGGCAGCAGCACTGTGCAAGCGCCAGCTTCATTGACTCGATGCCGGGCACGATGATGCCGTTTGCGGAGGTCTGCTTTTTCTTCGGAGCTTCACGCGCGAGGATCCTGGAAAGCATTTCCTCGGGTGCGCTGCGTTTTTCATTGGTCAGTTTTTCAACGACTTTGACCGGATTGACTGATTTGACAGCGATCGCATAGAACAGATCGTTGATATCTTTGAGCTTGAATTCAGGGAGCGCTGCTTCCAGACGTCTTTTTTCCAGATACTCATCGGGATCGAAGCTGCGTTTCTTCAGTTCTTCGATCAGCATCTTTTCACCGGTCGGTATCTTTTCCGCCTTCTTCTCGTTTTCTTTATGCTGGAGGTAGGCACGGATCTTGTTTCTGGCCTGGTTGGTCTTGACGATCTTCAGCCAGTCTTCAGAGGGGCCTGTTCCCTTCATTGTCCTGATCTGGACAATATCGCCTGTGTGCAGTTCCGTATTCAGCGGAACCATTGCATCATTGACGATCGCACCGACTGCGGTATGTCCGACTTCTGTGTGAACACGGTAGGCAAAGTCGATCGGTGTTGCGCCGGTCGGCAGGTCTATGACCCTGCCCATCGGCGTCATGACATAAACACTTGTTTCGAATACGTCACGGCGGAGGGAATCCATGTATTCACTTGCGGACTCGTTGTCTTCCGCGAAATCAGAGAAATCACGGAACCAGGAGAGCTTTTCTTCGATCTCCTTCTGTTCGGTCCTGGCATCATACCGGTTTCCTTCCTTGTATCTCCAGTGTGCGGCAACACCCCTTTCAGCGACAGCGTCCATGTCTTCTGTACGGATCTGTACTTCAAAGATCTTTCCGTTGACGCCGATGATCGTGGTGTGGATCGACTGGTACATGTTCTGTTTCGGTACTGCAATATAATCTTTCAGTCTGCCCTGGATCGGCGGATACGTCGCATGGATATATCCGAGGATCTCATAGCAGTTGAGTTCTGTTTTGGTAACGATCCTGATCGCAAGCAGGTCCAGGATCTCATCAAACCGCTTCTGCTTGGATACCATCTTGTGATAGATCGAATACAGATGCTTGGATCTTCCGAATATGCGGAACTCAAGATTGTGTTCTGTCAGAAGCTTTGTGATATCCGAGATCATGCGCTGCACGCTTTCATCACGTTCTGCCTTCTTGGCTTCTACGAGATGCGCAATGCGATGATATTCATCGGGATTCAGATACAGGAAGCAGAGATCTTCCAGTTCGTTTTTAATGGCACTGATACCAAGACGATGCGCGATCGGCGCATACACATCCAGTGTTTCCTGTGAAATGCGCTTCTGTGAAGCAGCCGGCTGGAATTCAAGTGTTCTCATATTGTGCAGACGGTCAGCCAGCTTGATCAGAATGACGCGGACGTCCTTTGCCATTGCGATGAAGATCTTGCGGTGATTGGCTGCCTGATATTCCGGATCGTTTTTATCACGGAACTTCAGGGCACCGATCTTGGTGACCGCTTCTACCAGGTCGGCGATCTCTTCATCGAATTCTTCCTGGAGTTCCTCTTTTGTGATGCCCGTATCTTCGATCGTGTCATGCAGAAAACCGGCTGCGACCGTTTTCGGTCCGCAGCGTAATTCTGCAAGAATATATGCCACGTTGTCCAGATGAATCGTATAAGGTTCGCCGCTCTTGCGGAACTGCCCTGCGTGATGCTCATAGGCATAGTCAGCCGCTTTTGTGACCAGTGCGATACTTTCCGGATTTGTTATGTATTTGCCGACTTCGTTCATGACATCGTCACGCGTCATTGATTTATGTGCAGCCACTGAGCACCCCTCCTTCCTTTATGCAGTTCAGAAAAAACCGGAGATCGCTCTCCGGTTCAGGACATTTGTTACTTGTCTGTCATCACCGTTGCAGCGAATACATCATAGTCTTTCAGGTTCTCCCTGCCGGGCAGACCTTCCAGTTCAATGATGAATGCAAAACCAGCTACAACGCCGCCGAGTTCTTCGATCATTTTGGCTGTAGCCATTGCTGTACCGCCGGTAGCGAGCAGGTCGTCTACGACTACTACACGCTGTCCGGGCTTGACGGAATCCTTATGCATGAACAGTTCGTTTGAACCGTACTCGAGATCGTATTTGCAGGAAACTGTCTCTCTCGGAAGCTTGCCGGGTTTTCTGACCATAGCAAAACCGAGTCCGAGTTCATAGGCAACAGGACAGCCGAATACAAAGCCGCGGCTTTCGGGTCCGCAGATCAGGTCTGCTTTTCTTTCTCTTGCATAATCAGCGATCAAACGGACCGCTTCGTGATATGCTTCAGGATTGTCTACAATCGGCGTAACATCACGGAACATGATTCCTTCTGTCGGGAAATCTTTGATTGAAGCGATATACTGTGTAAGATCGAGAGACATATGTTCCTCCTTTTTAAGAACGAATGAATAAAAGTATTATACACTTTTTTATATTTTTGTTTACAGAAGATCGGTAATTTCAATCTGCGGAATGACATTTGTTTTCCATCTGTTTACAGAAAGACGGCCGAAGATACAGTGGGGCTGGCTGATTGCAGGAGATACCGACGCAAACAGGAGTCCGTCAAATCCGCCGCTCTGATTCAGGAAATGATAGCGTGTGATCTTCGGTGATTCATAAATATCACGCACGACCAGATCTTCGATCGCAAACAGCGCGTCTCCGAGTTCTTTCGGAAGCGGTTCGAGCGCTTCCACATCGAGGATGTTTTCCAATGTCATATCGTCAGAGCCGATCCGGATGGCAGTTTCTTCCTGTTCCCGGAATACGAAGCCGGCAGCGGCCATTTTTTCCTGAACATGTCTGCGGAATGAATCAAACGATTCTTCCCTGACGGAAAGTCCGACAGCCTGTTCGTGTCCCCCGAAGCTCTCCAGTTCCTCAAAGTCAGAGAAGAATTCAAACATGTCGAATCCAGGTACGGAGCGTCCGCTTCCTTTGATCATGTCCCCGCTTTTTGCCATGACGAGCACCGGTCTGTGTTCTTTGTTGGCGATCTTTCCTGCCGCCAGACCGCAGATGCCTTCGTGGAAGTCTTCACGGAACAATACAGGCATCAGGTCATCATCCAGCATATCCTCGCACTGTCTTGTCATGACCGCGGAAAGGTTCTTTCTGGTCTGATTGACATTATCCAGCTGGCGGACATAACTGTCGATCTGCTGCTGGTTTGTGCTCAGCAGAAACGGTACGAGCGTATTGACATTCGACATGTCATTCATGCGTCCGACACTGTTGAGTTTCGGCACGATCTGGAATATCACGCTTGAGCGCGTTACATAGGATCCGTTGTACAGCATTGCGCTGACTGAGGGCAGAATACCCTGGTTCAGCAGGTCCAGTCCCTTCCGCACGATACGGCGCGTCTGACGCCATAGCGGCATGACGTCGCCAAGCAGTGCAATGGCGCATAATGCGGTATGCTTGTCCACTTCACCGAACAGGTTTCTTGAGATCTGCAGCACTACCCCTGCCCCGGAGAGATATGCGAATTCAGCTTCCATATAATCCGGATGAACGACGAGGTCGGCCTTGACCTCCTGTTCGATCCTGTGGTGATCTGTGACGATCACGGGCACGCCGAGTTCATGGCATTTTTCGACCGCCTCAAAAGCACTGACGCCGTTGTCGACCGTTATGATCAGACCATATCCTTTGCTTACGGCAAGTTCTACTGTTTCCGGCTTCAGTCCATAGCCTTCTTTGAAACGGTCCGGGATGTAATATCCGTTTTCAATGCCGAGCCTGTCCAGAATATCCTTCATGATCGCGGTAGATGTGATGCCGTCCGCATCATAATCACCGCCGACAAATACTTTTGTATTGTTTTTCCTGCATTCCATCAGGATCTCGCAGCACTTTCTGACACATTCACTATGTGAGGTCAGGATATCTGTATCATGTGACAGGAGATCTTTGATCTGTTCATCATTCAGTCCTGCTGCACAGATCAGCTTTGCGGCAGGAGATGAGATACCGTACTTCTTTTCCAATTCACTGCTGTCTATGTTCAGTATTTTTTTCGTCATAACTCAAACGCCAGCTTTCTGAAAATATCTCCACGTTCTTCGAAGTTTTTGAAATGATCATAGCTGCTTGCGGCCGGTGACAGCAGGCAGATATGGCCTTCTGATGTGACCTCGTAAGCCTTTCTGACAGCTTCCTTCAGGTCTTCTGCATAGTACATATGTTCATGTACCGTATGTTCTGCCTGCATTTCTTCATAGACCCTTCTGCCTGAAGCGTACATGAAGATCACGTGCAGGTCTTTGCGCTCAGCCAGGTATTCGCGCAGATCTGTGTAATCGATTCCGCGGTCCATTCCGCCGATCAGAACACTGTCTGTCAGAGGCAGTGATTCCAGCGCTTTGATGCATGCCTGACCGATCGTTGAGATCGAATCATCAACGAATCTGATCCCTTTGTGCACACCGAGATCCTGCAGTCTGTGAGCCAGCGGTTCAAAATCCCTGACGGCTTCCAGGAAGTCCGCATCTGAAACTCCGTACAGGTTATGTGCAGTTTCATAGGCTACTGCCAGATTGGTATAGTTATGAGCGCCGATCAGTTTTGTTTCCTTCACTTCCACTGAAGCATTTTCTGCATGCAGGATATTTCCATCGGCATAGATATCCTTTCCGATGATCAATGCATTCGGGCATTCCTTCTTCTGCTGTTCCAGCATATCGCCCAGCATCACGATATCCCCCGGTTTCTGGTACCGGTAAATGTGATTTTTCGCTTCTCCGTATGCTTCAAAACTTCCGTAGTGATCAAGATGTTCCTGGAAAAGGTTCAGATAGACCGCTATATGCGGGGAGTATTCGGTATATTCCAGCTGGTGGCAGGATATTTCGAATACAGCAAGGTCCTCATCACCGAAATCATACAGCGCGTTGAAGCACGGAATGCCGATGTTGCCGACCAGATGCACACGGTACTTTTTTGCCAGGGCAGCTGCGATCAGCGATGTCGTCGTTGATTTGCCTTTGGTGCCGGTAATGCCGATCGTACGGTCTCCCAGATGTTTGAGAAACAGTTCTGTCTGTGAGCAGATATGTTCCGTTCCCATTCCGGGCTTCAGTACGATACCCGGTGATTTCATGATCAGATCATAGCTGCCGAAGTCAGTCTCATCCTCACGGATGCACCTTGTATTGACAGTCGATCTGCGTGCGTCATCCAGCCCTTTTCCTCCATCCGTGATATCAAGCGGCAGATCCGGACACAGATGGCGGATCCATTCATAAGTCGACTTTCCTTCCCTGCCGTATCCCCAGATCAGGATTCTGCGTCCTGCGAATTCATCTGTCCATGTTTTCAGATTCATAATGGATCTCCTCCAGTTTTTCTCTGACCAGTTTCCGGTATTCTTCCGGCACGAGGTTGTCATCATTCCATGCATTCAGGAGCCCGGTACGGTCACGGTAGTATTCATAATTCGGTGTCGAAGCATATTGGCGGTACAGCAGCGGAAGCTCCTTTCCTGCCTTCAGATGAGCCTTTACGGACATGCATACAGCAGTGTTGATCTCTTCTCTCGAAGTACCTGCAGAGGCTTGCGTAACGGGTTCGTTCATGCCTGTCAGCTGTTCAAAAAGATCCAGCATTCCGGGATCATTCAGCATATCCCTTCCGAAGACCGCGTTCAGCTGTGCATCGTCCAGGAATGCCGACAGCATGACTCCAACATACAGACATCTGCCGCAGTGCGTGCACCATGTCTCGGTCTTGGAGCCGACGTTGCAGGAACGGAACACCCTGTGGTACTGCCGGTAATTGCAGAAGATCCCTGTGATCTGAAGCTCGCTTAACGGTCTCAGCAAGGAGAAGCACATGATATCGCGGCTCAGATATGTCTCTGTGTAGGCGTGGAAGTCTTTCTCAAAACCAAAGGTTTTGGCATACATCTGGCCCAGTGCGTCATCGTCATCTTCTTCGCTGCCTGCTTCGATCGAAAGGCAGATATATTTCTTGCCGTAGACAACAGCCGTCAGATAGGCTGCGAATGCGGTGAGCGCGTTGAAGGGTGTCGTTCCGTTCAGATAGCCCTGCTTGTTGAAGTCAAGCATTCTGGCATCGAGTGTCCGTTCGGCAACGATCAGCCTGCTGCCCCGGTATCCGGCGGCTTCAGCGCTGTGTATGGCTGACATGACATGATTGATGACAAAGGCATGGTTTTCCTGTTTCATGGAAGACAGGACTTCCAGGGATACAAAGGAATCCCTTCCGCCTCCGACCGGGATCAGGTTTCCGTGGTATGTGCGCGCGTCGGGTCTGCCTCCGATATTTCTGCCGGCCGATCTCAGGTCCATAAACCCTTCCGGATCCGCAGTGATGCCGTTGGTCCGGAAAAAATCACGGAGTCCGTTGAAATACAGTTTTTTCCACCATCTGATCTGTGCTTCATCAAGATGACCTGCTTCAACGATCACCACAGGCGAGCATGTCAGTTTCCAATAGCTGACGAGCTCTGCAAGACCAAGCGAAAAAGCAGCTTCCCTGAACAGCTCCAGTTCCGCGGCACCGTCAGTGCCTTCCGGCTTCTGGATCAGGAACGAGGGATTGAAATGGGACAGGGATCCGATCTCAAAATCAAATCTCACCTGTATCTCATGTTCTTCTTCTATGATTTCATAATCATGATAATAGAAAACCAGATGCTGGAGTCTCAGGTCGTTGTAGTCCATATGTCACACTCTTTTCATGTATGTTGTCTGTCACCAAAAGTATACAGCATTTCAGCACTGTCTGTTCCACTCTTCCAGAAGATCGATCACTTCTTTCAGGTCATGCCTTTCATTCTGTATTTTTGCACGCATTGCTTCATCCGGTATGATCGTGTCCTGAATGAAGCAGGAATGCATGCCTGCGGCATCAGCCGCAAAGATCCCCTGTCTGCTGTCTTCCAGCACCAGACAGTGCTCGGGACTGATTCCGAGCTTTCCGGCTGCCGTCAGGAATATCTCAGGATCCGGCTTGGTTTTTGTGACCATATCGCCGCATATGATCTCGTCATATTTCAGACCGCCTGTTACCGTTGAAATCAGTGTTTCAACATAAGTTCTTCTGCTGGAAGAACAGATTGCGATCTTGTAGCCATGTTCATTCAGCCAGGCAAACAGTTCTGTCAGTCCGGGTTTATTCAGGCCATCCGGCGCGTACTGTTTCCAGTATTCATTGTCAAAGCGCCTGCGTGAGCGGACACTGAACAGTTTGTCGAATCCGGGAATTGAATGGATGTATGCACGGTCTTCGTCACTTGATCCTCCGGTGATCCTGACAAAGAAATCCGGCGGAAGCGTTACTCCGCACTGTTCTGCCTCATCGGTCCACATCTGCTGTGAGATGCGTTCCGTATCGAACATCAGTCCGTCGCAGTCAAACAGTACAGCTTTGATCTCAGTCATAATAGATACCTCTAAACAATGAGCGGCCGTTTCCGGCCGCTCTTAATATTAAGCGTTGATTCCTTTGAACGTATACTCGTCAAGCTGTTCTTTTTCAGCCTTTTTCTTGGGCTTAGCCTTAGCTTTCGGCGTGTAGTGCGTACGGATGTACCACCATACAGCCGGAGCGACAAACAGTGAGGAGAACGTACCTGCGATCATACCGACCAGCATTGCAAAGTTGAATGTGAAGATCGATCTGCTTCCCAGTACAAGCAGGAAGATGACCGGCAGCAATGTTGAGATGGATGAGAAGATCGACATTCTGAATGTGCTGTTGAGCGCTTCGTTGACAATGTCGCTGTACTTCTTTTCGCTGAGGTGATCAGAATCTTTCACTGTTGAACGGACTCTGTCGAATACAACGATCGAGTTGTTGATCGAGTAACCGATGATCGTCAGCAGGACTGAGATCAGTTCGGTGTTGACTTCCAGACGCAGGATTGCGAATACACTCAGGACCATGAATACGTCATGTACCAGAGCGATCAGGCATCCGAGTGCGTAATCCCATTCGTAGCGGAATGCGATGTATGCAAGCATTGCGATCCAGGCAACCAGTGTCAGGATGATCGCATTCTGAACAAGTTCCTTGCCTACGACCGGTGTAACAACGTTGTCGCCGGGTTCCTGGCCGTAGAGCTCAATGAATGTATCTTTGATCTCGCTCAGCTGATCTGTTGTCAGTGATTCTTTTGTTGTCGCATAAACTGATGTATCGCCTGCAGACTGATATGTGAATGAGTTATAGCCCATCGCTTCCATTTCAGTGCGGACTTCATCGACTGTGATCGCATTTTCGCTGGTCACTGTCAGTTTGGTACCTGAAGCGAAGTCAATGCCGAGGTTCATCAGGCCTTTGCCGCTGGCAGCGTTGAAGATAGACAATGCGACAGCTGCTACGAAGATAATCAGTGATGTACGGATCAGATACTTGGATTTGCCGAGGAAATCCTGTCTCTTGAAGCCGTAATAGAACTGCTCTTCGCCTTTTGCGAGATTCGGGATCTGTTCCGGTTTGACGCCGAACCATGTCGGTTTGTTGTCAGCCACGCCGGAATTGATGAACATATTCAGCAGCCATCTGGACAGTGCTACGTTGACGACCAGCGTCATGATGACAGTGATGACCAGCATTGTTGCAAAGCCTTTTACAACGCCGTTTCCGAACCAGTACATGATCAGTCCGGCGATCAATGTTGTCAGCTGTGCATCAAGGATGGATGTGAAGGACAGCTTCTGACCTTCCGCTGCTGCGGAACGTACGGATCTGCCTTTATAAAGTTCCTGACGGATGCGTTCATAGGTGATGATGTTTGCGTCAACTGTCATACCGACACCAAGCACGAGAGCGCCGATGCCGGGCAGTGTGAATACAGCACCCATCAGAGCGTATGTTCCGAAGATTGCCCAGATATATGCCAGCAGCATGATTCCGGCGATGATTCCGGGTACCCTGTACTGATAGATCATAAAGCAGATAACTGCAAGGACACCGAGCAGACCTGCCAGTGCGGTCGTGCGCAGTGCGTCGCTGCCGTACTGAGCGGAGACAACGTTGGAGCTGATCTCAGTCATCTTTACGGGCAGAGAGCCTGAATTGATCAGGTTTGCCAGTGTTCTGGCTTCTGCTTCCGTGAAGTTGCCCTGAATGATGCAGTCGCCGCTGATCTCGTTTCTGACGCTTGCGGCACTGATGTACTTGGGTTCTTCACCCTGGATCGACTTCTGAAGTTCTGCTTTGTATGTGTCGCCTTCTTCCCAGTCAAGCCAGATGATCATGATGTTTTCACCGTTTGTCATGGAAGAGACTTTTGATGTGATCTCGCCGAACTTTGACGCATCAGCGATCTTCAGGGATACGATCGGTCTGCCGTCCTGGTAAGCCAGTGAAGCGCCGCCTTCCTGTACGATCGATGAGTCGGACAGAAGTTCGTCATTGATATCACGGAATGTCAGGTTAGCTGTTGTGCCGAGCATCTCACGTGCTGTTTCCTGATCGGCAACACCGGCCAGCTGTACTCTGACACGGTCAGTACCTTCAACCGTAATTTCCGGTTCGTTGACGCCGAGAACGTCTACTCTCTTCTGGATGCTGTTGATGACAGCAGTCATATCCAGATCCTGATTTTCGTTCAACGGCGAAACCTGATACAAGATTTCGAATCCGCCCTGCAGGTCAAGGCCGAGATTCAGGCTGTTTCTGATCATTGAGAATGTGGATGCGATGAGAATCGCAATTACCGCAGCCACAGCGTAAATGCCGGTCAGCCCTCCCTTTTTCTTATTTGTTTCCATTGATACTACTTTCCTCCAATTACGTCTGAGAATTCTTCCAGACTGCTGCCGCGAGCCGCCGCAGCTTCCTTAGCCAGGAAACGGACGATATCCTCCGCTTTGACAGACAGGACATCGTTCACGGCAACATGCAGAGATCTAGGCGTTTTATCAGCCCAGAGATTTCTGCAGATATACTCTTCCAGATTGCGATACGTCAATGCAGGCAGACCGTCTCTCTGCAGGGACTGCAGTTTGATCACCATTGCCATCTGCACCTGAATGTGATTCACATTAAAACGCTCGCTTCCCATCTTTTTCTCCCGGTAACTTGTATATTATAGCAGAATCATCGCTTTTCCAATACAAATTCCTGAAGCACTTTTCCACAATTACAGTGAATGATTTTCACAGATTCCTTTCAGGAGTGCGATGAATTCGTCTTCTGTTACCGTGATCTGTTCTTTTTCTCCGTATTTGCGGTAAGTGACAGTGTTGTTTTCCTTTTCTTTGTCACCGAGCACCAGGGAATACGGGATCTTGTTTGTCTGTGCTTCTCTGATACGGTAGCCGAGTTTTTCGTTTCTGTTGTCATTGTGCACACGGAATCCTGCTTTTCTGAGGTCCAGTGCGACTTTCTGTGCATAGTCGTCATGTGCTTCAATGCTGACAGGGATCAGATGGACCTGTGTCGGAGCGAGCCATGTCGGGAAGATGCCCTTTGTTTCTTCCAGCAGGAAGGCAACGAAACGGTCAATGGATCCGAGGATCGCTCTGTGGATAACAACGGGACGCTTCTTCTGTCCGTCACTGTCGACATATTCCAGTTCAAATCTTTCAGGCAGCTGGTAGTCAAGCTGGATCGTGGACAGCGTAACGTCATGTCCGATCGCGCTCTTGACCTGCACGTCGATCTTCGGTCCGTAGAATGCGGCTTCACCGAGTGCTTCATAGAACGGAACACCCATTTCCTTCAGGACTTCTCTGAGCTGTGCTTCACTCTTTTCCCACAGTTCATCGTTTCCGAAATACTTTTCTGTGTTTTCGGGATCTCTCAGTGAGAGACGGAACTGGTATTCACCGAAGCCGAAGTCATGATATACATCAAGGATCAGCTTTGTGACATTCTTGATCTCATCTGCGATCTGGTCGGGACGGCAGAAGATATGGGAGTCATTCTGCGTAAATGCGCGGGAACGCTCGATACCTGTCAGGGCGCCGCTTGCTTCGAAGCGGAAGTCATTTGCGATCTCGGCAATGCGTACCGGCAGATCACGGTAGGAATGAAGTTTGCTTCTGTACATGATCATATGTTCAGGGCAGTTCATAGGACGCAGGCAGAATTCTTCATTGTCGCGTTCCATGATCGGGAACATATCATCCTTGTAATGTGCAAGGTGTCCGGAGATCTTATAGAGCTTTGTGGATACGACTGACGGTGTCATGACATGCACATATCCCTGCTGCAGTTCTTTGTCCATGATGTAATCGGAGAGCAGGCGTCTGACAGTGAAGCCGTTGGGCAGCCACATCGGAAGTCCGCTGCCGACTGTATCGGAGAACATAAACATCTGCAGTTCTTTGCCGAGCTTTCTGTGGTCTCTCTGTTTTGCGTCTTCAAGGAACTGGAGATATTCTTCCAGTTCTTCAGCTGTCGGGAAGCATACACCGTATACACGCTGCAGAACCTTGTTGTTTTTGTCACCCTTCCAGTAAGCACCGGAATGCTTGATCAGCTTAAAGTTTCTGCAGAGCTTTGTATTATCTACGTGAGGTCCGCGGCAAAGATCCGTGAAATCACCCTGTGTGTACATGGAGATCTGCACGCCGTCTTCCATACGGTTGATCAGGTCAACTTTGTAAGGGTCATCCGCAAACTGTGCAAGCGCTTCTTCTTTTGAAATTTCGTGTCTGACGATCTTCTTGCCGTCTTTGCAGACCTTCTTCATTTCTTTTTCGATCTTTTCAAGATCAGCATCATTCAGGGTTACATCGCCGAGATCCATATCATAATAGAATCCCTCTTCGACGACCGGTCCGACCCAGAACTTAGCCTGCGGCCAGAGATGCTTCACTGCCTGAGCCATGACATGGGCGCAGGAGTGATTCAACATGTGCAGTTCTTCTTCGTTTAAAAAGTCTCTCATATTTCCATTCCTCCCTAGTATAAAGAAAAAAGTCCCGCCAAAGGACGAAGACCGTGGTACCACCTTTATTCACAGCATACGCTGCCTCTGTTCCTTAACGCGGATTACGGCTTTCCCTTTCGGGTGCGGCTCACAGGTAGTATTTCCGAAACGTTCTGACAGACTCGCACCGGCCGTCTGTTCTCTGGGCAGAAACAATCAGGGAAACGTGTCCTGATCAAAGCTTTGTATGAATCTTAACGCAAACAAACCGTAAAAGCAATGAGAAAGAGGATGTATGCAAGAAATATTTGCGGAAAACCTCTTTCACAGGCTGTGATCCAACACATCCCCGCATAATTTCTTTTCCTGCTTCATCGACAGATAACTTGCATTGCGTGCAAT
>DMBB01000375.1 GCA_003446295.1 Erysipelotrichaceae bacterium | reverse complement strand
TCGGATTGCTGTATCCGTTGGAACGAAATTCACCGACGATGTGTTCCTTGGAACCGCCTCTTCCGTTGCCCAGCGGATCTCCTCCCTGGATCATGAATCCGCGGATAATGCGGTGGAATGTCAGGCCGTCATAGAAGCCTTCGGAAACAAGCTTTTCAAAGTTTGCACATGTGATCGGAGCATTGGCAGGATCAAGCTCGAGCTTGATCGTGTGTCCGTTCATCATTTCAATAACGATCATAATGTTTTCCTTTCTGCACTGTTCTGTGTTTTCCGTGTCAGGATATCCTGCAGGTCCTCTTCATCCGGGAACTCTTCTGTGACAGGCTGGTATTCAGTTCTGCGCAGCTGCCGCATCCTCCTGTTTTCTTCCTCCAGAAGCTGCTTCATTTCAATGTCCTGCTTCACTGATTTCGCATACAGGCCGTTGAAGACAGCGTTTATCCCGAAGGCAGCTCCGATCCCCATAAAGAGCAGGAAATCCTCATCCATGAGGCTAAAGCCGGCCGCAATGAACAGAAATGCCACAAAGCCGTTGAATACAGCCAGGCCGATCGATAAAAAACGTTTCAGATGATCACTCATACCGGTACCTCAACAGAAGATATTCTACCATGGACATTCATTCGATGGCATCCAAATGTGCCGAGAGAACATCATCCTGCTCTCTCAGCTCACTCAGCACCGCATCCGCGCTGCCTGTCATGTCCGTGATATCCACGGCAATGGTGACGGCTGCTTTGGATGCGACAGGAATGGATTGGGATATGGTGATGATGGATAAATGCATGGATGACAGTGTGCTGATCACTTTGGAAAGGGCGCCCGGCCTGTCGAGCAGAACGATCGAGAAGATCGCTTTTCTGCGTGATTCCGTGCCTTCGGTACGGAATACATAATCTTTGTACTTATAAAAGGTATTTCTTGAAATGCCGACCATTTTGACCGCTTCCGTAACGGAAGACGCTTCATGACGGGATAGAAGATCCCTGGCTTCGATCACTTTTTCCAGATATTCCGGAAGGATCTTTTTATGTACGATCAGAAAATCGGATGCCATGTTTCCTCCTTGAAGTATCCGGCACCCTGGAAAGCAGGCCTGGTCTCCATGATGTGCCATTTTTCTTCATATGCGTTCAGTGCGTCCCTGACAGCCTGGCTGAGATGGCTGAGGCTGATCGAGATGCAGGTAGAACCGGAGCCGCTGATCAGGAATACGCCGCCCGTATCTTTCACAGCCAGCGCCTTGACCTCGTCAAAGTGGGGGATAAAAGCCTTTCTGTACGGTTCGTGAATATGATCGACGGAGGCTGTCTTCAGCAGTTCCAGATCACCGTCAGCCAGCGCTTTGGTCAGCAGGATCGCATGAGCGCTGTTGGTGACAGCGATCTGCCTGCTGTATGCATCGGGAAGCGCGCGTCTGGCTTCTGCCGTGGATACCTCCACATCCGGAATGTACAGTGTGTAGATCCAGTCCGGACTGAGCGGCATCTTCTGCGTCATGACAGAACCTTCATTGATCGAAGCTGTCAGGCCGCCGAACAGGGCAGGTGCCGCATTGTCGGGATGACCTTCCAGCCTGGTGCTCAGTTCCAGCGCTTCCTGTCCGGTCAGCTTTCCTTCATGAAGCAGGGCGTACGCACTGATGCCTCCGCAGGTCAGCGAAGCAGAAGAACCAAGTCCTCTGGATACCGGGATCGCACAGTCAAAGACTGCACGGATGTGATCGTCACAGCCGCAGTACTGTCCTGCCGCGTGATATGCCTTCAGGAACAGATTGTCGGGATTGTTGTACTGTTCTTCAACATTGACCAGTTCATCATGGTCGCTGAGTGAAATATCGAATGTATTGTAAATGCTGAATGCCAGGCCAAGGCAGTCAAATCCCGGTCCGAGATTTGATGTGCTGGCAGGGATCCTGATCTTAACCATTGGCGATCTCCTCCATCCTCTGACAGATCCGTCTGATTCCATCTTCTTTATGAATGCTCTCAGTGAAGCGCACAGGCAGATCCTTCAGCTGTGCAAGACCGGACGGGATCGGTTCAGATGTCAGACTGCTCAGCTTCTGCATGGCTTCAAATCCGTCCGCACAGGATTCTCCGGTCAGACATCTGTAAACATCCTGCGGGAACTTGAATGCTGAAGCAGTCGACAGCACGACGCACGGCGTCTGATCCGAGGTGCTCCGCATATGCTGGTGCATGCCGTTCAGCGCGATCGCTGTGTGCGGATCGATCAGCAGATGCTCACGTTCATACAGTGAGCGGATCTCTTCCGCACAGTCTTCTTCACTGCACCAGTAACCCTTGAACAGGGAAGATATGGAGTGCTTCATATTCTCGGGAATGGTGAAGGATCCCTGTCTGGAAAGAGAATCCATCAGATCTCTGACCAGCGCGTCATCATGGCCGCTTTCTTCAAACAGCAGACGCTCAAGATTGCTTGATACAAGGATATCCATGGAAGGGGACATTGTCGTATAGAACGTCCGCTTCACATCATACGTGCCTGTTTCCAGAAAGTCCGTCAGGACATTGTTCCGGTTGGATGCACAGATCAGGTGCTTGACGGGAAGACCGATCCTGCGGGCATAATAACCGGCAAGAATGTCTCCGAAGTTCCCGGTCGGAACAACGAAATTGACAGGTTCTCCGGCTTTGATTGCACCCTGATGCACCAGCTTTGCATAGGATGAGAAATAATATACGATCTGCGGAACAAGCCGTCCGATATTAATGGAGTTGGCGCTGGATACCCTAACGCCTCTGGCGGCGTTTTTGACCGCTTCACTCACGGCTGCTTCCTTGACCATGCGCTGACAGTCATCAAAGTTGCCTTTTACGGCAATGACGCACACATTGTTTCCATATGCTGTCTGCATCTGCAGTTTCTGCACTTCCGATACGCCGTCCTCCGGATAGAATACGGTCACTGCTGTGTGCGGTACGTCCGCGAAACCGGAAAGCGCTGCTTTGCCGGTATCACCGGATGTGGCAGTCAGGATCGAGATCGTATCCTTGCATTCATCCAGTTCATATGCGCAGCTCATGAAGCGCGGCAGGATCGTCAGTGCGAGATCCTTGAATGCAGATGTCGGCCCGTGCCAGAGATCCATCAGCCATCCGTCGCTCATACGGCGCATGGGGACGATCTCCGGTGTATCGAATTTGCTGTCATAGGCCCCGTACGCACATGCATGGATATCATCCTTGCTCAGATCATCGAAGAACACGGATATGATTGCTTCGGCGATCGAACGGTAATCGTCTGAACTGAGTACGGACGGGTCCGGAATGCACTCGATCGATTCCGGGACAAACAGACCGCCGTCCTGTGACAGTCCGCGTATAACGGCTTCATGAGCTGTTATACGGGTGTTTTTATTTCTGGTACTGATATAAACAGGCATTTTTTTCTCCTTGTAAGTATGACTATGAAATGATACTATGTTCTCATTGTAAAAACAACTGTATTCAATACAGAAACAGGAGGCGCTATGAAGATAGGACTGCTTGGGCACGGAGTTGTCGGAAAAGGCGTAACAGAGATCATTGACGGACATTTTCCTGAGATCACAGTCACATCCATTCTTGTGAAGGATCTGTCCGAGGAAAATGATCCGAGATATACGACCGATGCATATCAGATACTGAACGATCCGCAGATCGATGTGGTCGTGGAATGCATGGGCGGCATCGAACCTGCGTATACATATGTCAGAACTGCGCTGGAAAACGGAAAGCATGCTGTTACTTCCAATAAAAAGATGCTTGCGCATCATCTGAAGGAACTGGCGGATACTGCCGAAGCACATCACCGTTCCCTGCGTTTTGAAGCATCCTGCGGCGGCTGCATTCCCTGGATCCATGAACTGGAGCGTACCGGACGGATCGATAATATTACTTCATTCCGCGGCATCATGAACGGAACGACCAACTATATCCTCTCTGATATGACTGCTTCAGGCGCTGACTTCTCTGCAGCGCTGAAAGAGGCGCAGAAGCTCGGATACGCGGAAGCTGATCCGTCCGATGACATCGACGGCAATGATGCAGCATATAAGTGCTGTATCTCAGCGTTCAGTGCATTTCACAAAGCCGTTGACCCGGAACAGGTCCCGCGCTTCGGGATCCGCCATCTTGCCGCCAAAGACATCGCAAATGCGCAGGCAGACGGCCGCGTGATCAAGCTGATCGGCAGAGGATGTCTGGATTATGGCAGACTGTCGGTATACGTCATGCCGGTCATGCTGAAAGGGGATGATCCGATGAGCCTGGTATCATCGAATCTGAACAGGTTCGAACTGAGCTGCAGAACACTTGGCACAGCTTCCTTCGGCGGCCAGGGCGCCGGTTCGCTCCCGACCGCACACGCTGTTGTACAGGATATCCTGTCGATCAGTGATTCCGGTATTCCCCGGACATGGGAAACTTCAGACAACCATATAGAAACAGTACGGGGAACATATTATGTGTCCGGAAAGGACCTGTCCGGGTTTGAATCTGTCAGTGCACAGTGTCATGATGGCTGGCTGCTGACACGGGAAATGTCATTGCAGGAACTGACTGCTCTGATGCAGGAGCGTCAGGACGTGTTTGTATGTGAGGTGAGCAGATGATCAAAGTAGCGAAGTTCGGCGGCTCCAGCGTTGCCAACGCTGAGCAGTTTGCCAAAGTCAGACAGATCGTACAGTCGGATCCGTCAAGGAAATTCATCGTTGTCAGTGCCTGCGGCAAAGAGTACAAAGAAGATCACAAGGTGACAGATCTTTTATATCTCTGCCATGCGCACCTGAAGTACGGCGTAACATATGAACCGATCTTTTCCATGGTGGAAAGCAAGTACCGCAGCATTGCCTCCGACCTGAATCTCAAAACAGACCTGGATGAAGAATTCGGGAAGATCCGCTCCATCATGAAAAAGGATCTGTCCGAGGACTATCTTGTCAGCAGAGGCGAATATCTGACAGCGATCCTGATGGCAGAATATCTGGATTATACATTCCTGGATGCTTCAAAGGTGATCCGCTTCAAATATGACGGTTCGATCGATCTGGATTATACAGCGCATGTCATCGGTGAATACGCGCACCAGTCCAAAGGGATCGTAGTGCCGGGGTTCTACGGAGCACTGCCCAACGGCGTGATCCGTGTCATGTCCAGGGGAGGTTCCGATATCACAGGTTCCGTCCTGGCCAATGCCATTGACGCGGATGTGTATGAGAACTGGACGGATGTATCCGGATTCTTCATGGCAGATCCCCGCATCATTGATCATCCTCTGCAGATCCCCCGCATCAACTACAACGAACTGCGTGAAATGAGCTATATGGGAGCCAATGTCCTGCATGATGACGCGGTATTCCCGGTCAAGATGAAGAATATCCCGATCAATGTCCGCAATACGAATGAACCGGACAATCCGGGAACGATGATATTGGAGGACTGCTCGGAATACGACAAAAAGGATCCTCCGCACTTTATTACAGGCATTACCGGAAGAAAGGACTACACGGTCATTACGATCGTGCGGAACCAGTCTGTTTCAGGCATTTCGTTTCTGAGAAAGCTGCTGACGATCTTTGAAGAATTCCATGTAGCGGTCGAAACGCTGCCTACAACGGTCGATACCGTGTCTGTGATCGTTGCCAGCGAATCTGTCAGTCACTGCCTGTATGAGATCATCGGCAGAATCAAGGAAGACCTGGCACCGGAAGACTTCCATATGGAAGACCATGTAGCGATCGTAGCCATTGTCGGACGCGGCATGAAACAGCAGCCGGGTATTTCCGGCAGGCTGATCTCCGAGTTCGGAAACAACGGGATCAACATCAAAGTGCTGTCGCAGACAAACGATGAACGGTGCATTGAAGTCGGCGTTCTGAACCGCGATTTTGAAAAAGCGATCCAGTGCATTTACGATAAGTTTATCAAGGAAGAAGGAGAACAGTTATGAAGATCGGAATTCTCGGCGCAACAGGAGCGGTAGGCAGACAGATGCTGCAGTGCATCGATGAACAGCTGCCGGAATGTGAGGAAGTACGTCTGTTTGCCAGTGAGCGCTCCAAAGGAAAGACAGTGCAGTGGAAACAGGAAACCCTGACGATCGATGTGCTGAATGAGGAAAACGTCAAAGGACTGGATTACGTGCTGGGTGC
>DMBB01000135.1 GCA_003446295.1 Erysipelotrichaceae bacterium | reverse complement strand
CTCAGGCATGATCGGATCATAGTCATAAAACATCCGATGTATGATGCGATGACAAGGAACCGATCTGCTCAGAAATATAAGTAATCCGGACTAAACCGGATATGGGAGACGTGAATCCCCAGGAGTCCGAAAGGACTCCCTTGAAACCACTTGAGATTGCATATGCAATCACTCGTGGTAATTCATGACTCATTCAAACGGATAATCAGCACCATCTTCCCTGTCCCCGATCTTGCGGAACATATATACAGCCAGGGGAAGTGCCAGGAAAAGGAAGGAAAAACCATCCGAAGCAGCCTGTGCAATTGCCAGACCATATTCACCGGGCAGACCAAAATGAGGGAAAACTGCCGGCAGGATCAGAACTAGCGGAATCAGGAAGATCAGCTGTCTGGACATAGACAGGATCAGATTCCCGATAGGACGGCCGAGGGACTGATAAAGATTACTCGTGATCATTACGATCTCATGCGGGATCAGCACCAGACAAAGTGCCCGGATCTTAAGTGATCCGATCAGGTACATCGTTTCATTTGCTTCTGAATTGAACCACCCGACAAGCGATCTTGAGAATATGAACATCAACGCACCGAGAATACCGCCCGCGATCACACCGATCATGACAGTCGTATTATAAGCTTCCTTGACACGCTTGTATTTTTTCGCACCCCAGCAAAAGCCCGCAACCGGACCGAAGCCCTGAGAAAAGCCCATAATGATTGATGCAACAAAACGGTAGAGTTTGTTTGCAACAGATATTCCTGCAAGTACCGCTGTTCCGAACCCCTTCGCCACATTATTGGTAATAACGCCTCCGACACTCATCAGACTCATCCTCAGGAATGCCGGGATACCCATCTTCGCAACTTCCGATGCACTTTCACGATCCGGTCTGAAATTCTTCAAAGAAACCTCAAGCATGGAACGATGCGTAATAAATGGTAAAGCAAGCACGATCACACTGAATACTTTTGAAAGCGCCGTAGCACCGGCTGCACCGGCAACACCCCAGCCAAAGACACTGATGAAGATCGGATCAAGCAAAACATTCAGGAAACATCCGGATACAGTACCGACCATTGCCAATGTAGTGCTGCCTTCACTGCGCAGCAGCTGGTTCATGATCAGTTCTGCTGTTGTAAACGGAGCAGCAAGCAGGATCCAAAATGAATAATCCATTGAATATTGTTTGGCGTCCGCGGTAACGCCGAGGATATCAACGATCGAAGAACGAAGCATCAGACAGATAAGGCCAAAGCACAAAGAGAAAGCAACACCGATAAATAAAGTCGAGGTTCCTACACAAGATGCCTTTTCGTCCTCTTTCGCACCCATCAAACGGGATATATAACTTGCAGCACCAAGGGCAAAACCCATGGAGATCGCTCTCAAAAACATCATAAGAGAATCATTGACAGCTACAGCTGCCGTTGCACTTGTCCCGATCTGACTCACAAAGAATGTATCTGCCAGATTATATAGTGAATCAATCACAGACGAAACGATCATCGGCACAGCAACAACAGGAATAACACGGATCATCGGGTCTTCCAGCATCATTTTCCTTCTTTTATTTCTTGCAGCCGCCTGCTTAACTTCATCCATAGATATACCCTCCTGCATGCTTAATATAGGATATTTAGTTTCATCTAGCAACTTTTTTCGGTTATTAATCATAACAAATATCGAATCATTCCCGATCAATATCAAACTGCATCATTGCTGAAATAAAAAAAAGAAATTTCTTTCGTGGAACGCCTGTATGTATGTCCGTATATATAAGTGTCTGACATCAGCAGAACGATCGTTCTGCACTCACGAAAGGAGGTCCTGACATGAAGAGATACAAAGCTTTGAAGATGCGCATCTATCCCACTGATGAACAGGTATCTCTCATCAGACAGACATTCGGTTCCTGCAGATTCATCTATAATCATATGCTCGAACGATATACCAAAGTGCTGAAGCGCAAGGGCAGGCGTCTCTCACGCTTTGACATGCAGTATCTTCTTCCCGGCATGAAGAACTATCTTCCATGGCTCGCTGATGTCGATCAGTCTGCATTGAAGTATGCCTGCAGAAATGTTGACGACGCCCTCAGACGCTGCGCTTCCGGCCAGAATAACTTCCCCAGATTCAAATCCAAACGCTTCAGCAAACAGTCCTACACGACAACACAGATGCAGTGCGTTGTATATGACCACGAAGCACAGACTGTCATACTTCCTGTATTAGGCTGCATCAAATGCTCGGAAAAGCGTGTCCTGAAAAAAGAATGCAGGTTTCTCCATGCAACCGTTTCATGTCAGAACGGCAAATACTATGCTTCACTTCTTTACGAGTATGAAGAGGATATCAGACAGGTACAGATCACAGACGAAAAACAAGTCTGCGGACTGGACTATAAGTCTGACGGGCTCTACGTATCAAGTAAAGGCGAGTGTCCGCATATGCCGCATTACTTCCGCAAAGCAGAGAAGAAACTCCTTCATGAACAGCGGAAACTCAGTCATATGATCGAAAGTCATATCAT
>DMBB01000260.1 GCA_003446295.1 Erysipelotrichaceae bacterium | reverse complement strand
CAGCCGCTGCTGGAATATGATCCATTCGGATGACAATCCATGCACGCGCACAGGCGACGTGATCATTTCACGTGCTGCGGCGGATGTGGCTGCGGCGATCCTGGAGGAACGGGGCAATCATGCGTTTGCTTATCCGGAACCTGAAGAGATCATTGATTGGGCAGTCAACGGATATCCTTCTATGAACAGTGAGTGCGTGCATTTTCTGGCCTGGCTGAAGGACAGCGGTCTGGAAAACAGCTATGCGGAAGAAGTCATGCAGAACCTGACCGAAATGATCGCGCACGGTACGGACACAGAAGAAGTGCTCGAAGCGCTGAAGACGCATATGGATATTACCGAACCTCGTTTTGTGCCTGCGGAGATCCGTCTGAAAGCACTGTACAGCAGTATCCGCTCAACACTGCTGGGCGGGGCGGCACCTGCCGACGAGGAAGCAGAGATGATGCGCAGGGAAGGCGTCAGAGGAAACGGAGAGGTCCTGTATGCCAAAACGGTTCTGGAAGCCGCAAAGCTGATCGAGAAACGGCCGGTTCTGGAACGGCTGGGCTATGCGGTCCAGGTGGAGAAGTATGCGGAAACCGTCCTTGTGGCCTTCCAGCGGCAAGGACAGAAAAAGACATATGTCCGGATCCTCATATTCCCGAATGATCCGTGTCCGTGCGGAAGCGGAAGTCCTTACCGGGAGTGCCATGGCAGGAAACGCTCATGATGTGCACATTGAGCAAAGCAGCGGAAAAGACGGACGGAACAACAGGTAAGATATAAGTGCTGAAATGCGGGGACCCTCACGGGTCCTTTTTGAGTTGGGAGGTATATGGATAAGCACTTACACAATATTCTTGTCATTTCACAGCATTACTGGCCTGAGCCTTTTCCCGCGCATGCTTTTTGTGAAGCACTGGCAGAACGCGGATTTCATGTGCATGTCATCACGGATGTTCCGAATTATCCGCACGGCAGGATCTATGAAGGATACAGGCATGGCAGACGCCGCAATGAAAAACGGAACGGAGTCATGATCACCCGGGTATTTACGGTCCCGCGCAGGAGCGGGGTCCTGTTCAGGGCATTGAATTATTACAGCTTTGTACTGTCTTCCTGTTTCCGGATCCTGTTTCTGCAGGATCAGTATGACCTGATCCTGATCATACAGTCCTCACCAGTCATGATGGCTTATGCAGGTCTCTTGTACGGAAGACTGCACCGGAAGAAAGTCATGCTCTACTGCTTGGATCTGTGGCCGGCATCCCTGAAGGCAGGAGGAATCTCTGAGGAGTCTCTTCTGTACCGGATGTACAGCCGTGTGTCCCGCAGGATCTACCGGGCTGCAGACAGGATCCTGACGGCGTCATCAGGCTTTATGGAAGTGATGCACAAAGAATTCGGCATTGATCAGGACAAAATGAACTTTCTGCCGCAGATCCCGGTCTGTGAAGAAACGGGAGAATACAGCTATGAGGATCCGGAAACGATGAATGCCGTATTTATCGGCAACATCGGTCAGGCACAGTGCATGGATGTGCTGCTGCACGCAGCAGCCATCATCGAACGTATGGGGATCAGTGATCACGGCAGACCGATATGGTTCAGGATCGTCGGGGACGGGACATGCTTTCCTGCTGTCAGAAAACTGAAAGAATCGCTTGGCTTGAAACATGTTGTTTTGTACGGCAGGAAGGATCCTTCAGAAGCGGTGATCCTGCTCGGCAGGGCAGACTGTGCCCTGATCACACTGACCGGGGAAGCACAGATCGCTATGACGCTGCCAGCAAAGATGCAGATGTATCTCAACGCAGGCAAACCGGTCATTGCATCAGCTGACGGTGAGATCAGCCGTCTGATCGGTGCAGAACACTGCGGGATCTGTGTTCCGGCGGAAGAACCCCGCGCACTGGCATATGCCCTGATCAGATTCCTGACTTCCGACCGCAGAGCGTACAGTCAGAACGCCCGTCAGGCATATCAGCGTCTGTTTTCCAGGGACGCTGTCATCAGGCAGCTTGTACAGGAGATGAAGGAACTATGCCGTTCATGACACTGGTCTATCTGCTGGAATACAGCATATTTGACGTCTTCCGTACCGGTATCCTGCGCAGGATCGTATGCATCATCCCGTTCCTGCGGGAACTGCAAAGACAGACCGTAAAAGAACGAAAGATCCGGTTACTGCCAGCGGAATTTTCCATTCTGGTGTTTCCGCTGGTCGTACAGTGCCTGCAGTGCATCCCTTCCGTATCCGCCGCATGTTTCCGCACTGCCTTCTGGTTTTTATGGCTGTATGTCATGCATTCACGGATCGTAGGCAGAACAGTTCAGGAGATCCAAGAAATACATACCCGCTTTGCCTGGATCTTTGTGCTCGTGCATACTGCCGGCTGTCTGTATGCGTGGAACCGGTTTTCAGAAAACGGTGACTGGACAGGCATGTACGACAACCGGAACATGACAGCCTCCCTGTCAATGAGCTGTGCAGTTCTTTGTCTGTTTCTGCATGAAAAAGCACCGGGATTATCGAACATCCTGTTATGCACCAATATCCTGCTTGCCTTCCGGACAGCTTCGCGCATGGCAGCTGTTCTCAGCATCGTCCTGCTGTGCGCGGCAGTGTGCGAAAAGCCGCAGCGGCTGCCTTTCCTGTTCGCTGCACTGCTGTTTCTGAAATGGCTGCCGATACCTGCATCATGGGGCCGTCTGCTGGGCTCCTCAGGATTCCTGCGCGATACCTGGCGGATCGGCATCCGTCTGTTCCTGGAAAGACCGCTGCTGGGTCATGGCATGCATACAGCCTATTACTTTACGTTTATTGAAAACCCGGGCGGCTGGGGCTGGGGCACGCATAATTCCTGGCTGGTCATATTGGCTGAAAACGGGATCATAGGCACGATGTTCTATATCCTGTTCTTTTCTGCAGTCTTCCGGAAGATCCGTGCGGGATCGAAAGATCCTTCCATGCGGTCATGGTACAGGAACTGTCTGGTCCTGCTGATCATGACTGCAGTCAATGCAGTGTCGGAAAGCTTTCTCTTTTCACCGGGCAATGTCATGAGCCTTCCGTTCTGGTTTACGGTGCTTTGTATCTGTGAAGGAGGGGCATGATGCGGATCCTCTTTGTGACTTATTCACCGGCGCCATACCGGATGACATTCTTCAATGAACTGGGCAGAAGCTGTGAACTGACTGTGCTTTGTGAAAAGGAACCGGCAGAGATCAGGAACAGGTATCCTGCGTGGTTTGAAGGAAGTGCGGAGCGATTCCGCATGTATTTCATGCAGGATGCACGAAAGGTTTTCAGACAGACATATGATCTGGCTGTTGTCTGCGGATACAGCACGGCAGCAGAGATCATGTCACTGTTCATTCTGAAACAGAAGCGCATCCCTGTGCTGATTTCTGCTGATGGCTGTCTGAAAGATGTACGGGAACCGTTATGGAAGTATCTGCTGAAGAGATATCTCATCTCCATGGCAGACGGATATCTGGTCAGCTCGGAGGAAACGAAGCATTATCTGATGCGTTATGTACAGGACAAACCGTTTTGGATCTATCCGTTTACCACGTTGACAGAAAAGGATCTGCAGATGCTGGATCACTTTGACCGCAGTGCATTGAGGGAAAGATTTCATATGCATGGACTGTGCATATTCGCTGCCGGGCAGATGATCCCCCGCAAAGGCTTTGATCTGCTGAAGGAGGCGGTGAGAGTTCTTCCGGATATGCATCTGTATCTGGCAGGGGGAACAGAAGTACGCGATGAGGGCAGGATCCATGAATGCGGATTTCTGACGCACCATGAGATCCTGGAATATCTGTGTGCCTGTGATATCTTTGTACATCCGGCAAGACAGGAGGTATGGGGACTGTGTGCTGCCGAAGCACTTGGTGCAGGGAAAGCAGTGATCACAACAGACACATGCACGGCAGGCAGGGAACTGATCCGTGATCATGAGAACGGGATCCTGATCCATGCCGATCAGACGGAACTGTGTGAGGCATTGAAGGAGCTGAGAGATCCTGATCTCAGACAGTATCTTGCGCATCAGGCACGCATTCATATGCGGAACTATACGATCGAACAGATGGCAGAAGCGCACAGAAAGGCGTTTGAGGATGTCCTTCAGATACAGATCACTGAGAAATGAACTGATCTGCCGGACAGTCCTGCTGTTTCTGCCGCTGATCACAACAGCCCATGTGTCCAGGGTGCTGGGTACCGAAGGCATGGGGGTCACTGCTGTTTCATTGAATGTGATCTCATATTTCATCATGACAGCACAGCTGGGCACACATACCCTTGGCATTCGTACGGCAGCACAAGACCCTGCCCGGGCAGAACAGACATATCAGGAGCTGTTCAGTCTGCAGATCCTGACATCTCTCTTCAGCATGTCCCTGTACCTGGCTGTGCTGGTGATGACACATGCGTCTATCATCATGCGGATCCAGATGATCCGTCTGGCAGCCTGTATGTCAGATTGTTCATGGCTTCTGAAAGGACTGGAACGGTCCGGTGCATATACGGTATGTCTGCTTACCTTCCGTGTGATCGATGCAGTGCTGGTCATTCTGTTTGTCAGACCCGGATATGCCCCTTTGGAAACATACGGACTGATCCAGGCGGGAAGTACGTTTCTGACGGCGGTTTTATCTCAGATCTTCATATACAGACTGGGCTTTGACTTCCGCTTCCGTACAGAACATCTTTCCGTGCATCTGAAAGATTCGCTGAAACTGTTTGTCCCGGCCGCCGCGCTGAAGGTCTACCGGATCATTGACCAGGCCATGCTCGGAATATTGTCTGCCGCGCATGAGTCAGGAAGCTATGCATGCGCAGACCGGATGATCAATATTCCCTTCGGCATCCTGGAAGGGATATTCGTTCTGCTGATACCAGGAGCCATCAGGGCACGCAGAAACACCGGTTATCAGCAGTACTGCAGTGAAAACATATCAGTGCTGCTGTCAGCCGCATGCCTGATCTGCTGCGGTCTGTTCATGGTCAGTCGGGACAGTGTCATTCTGCTGTATGGAAAAGGTTATGAAGAAGTGACCGGCGTCTGCAGGCTGCTGTCACCGTTTGTCATTCTGAAGGCATATACGATGTCATTCCGCTGCCTGTATCTGATCCCTGCAGGGAAACAGAAAACGGACACGCTGACGGTATGCGCAGCAGCCGCTGTGAACATACTGCTGGGACTGTATCTGATCCCGGCGCATGGTGCCTGCGGTGCAGCGATCTCAGACGTTGTGTCAGAGGCAGGACTTGTCATGATGGATGTGCTGAGCGGGCAGAAGTTCAGTATTTCAAAAAACATATGCCTGCGCACTGCGGCGGCCTGTATGGGCTGTCTGATCATCCATCATGCATTATTGCCGGATACTCCGGCAGTCAGGATCCTGGCAGATGCTGTTTTATGGCTGAGCGGAGCAGTATGGGTCATACAGACCAAAGAGATCAAAATGATCCTGAAACGGATCAGGGAGGAACATGGAACTGAATGAAGAACAGCTGAAGAAGCTGAAAGAACTGGAGCTGGAGTGTCTCAGAACGCTGATCTGTCTGTGTGAACAGAATGATCTGCGCTGGTGTCTTGCCGGAGGCAGCCTGCTGGGTGCTGTGCGGCATCAGGGATTCATCCCCTGGGATGATGACATCGACCTGATCATGCCCAGAAGGGATTATGATGTACTGTGCAGACTGAAGATGCCTGAGCCGTATTTTCTGCAGTGTCTGAAAACAGAACCGGCATGCGGCATTCTGTTTGCAAAACTGATGAATACGGATACGGTCTATATAGAATCTTCACGCAGGCATATGGATATCCATCATGGCGTATGTGTTGATATTTTTCCTGTTGATTATTATCCGGAGCAGGGACTGCCTGATTTATGGCAGTGGGGACTTCACATGCTCATGCATTACCGTATGCGCAGTCTGTATGCGGATGCGCACAGGATCCGTCCGCTTTATCGGAAGATCGGGGCTGAGCTGTGCATGGCTGTTTCAAAACTGATCCTGCCGGATGCACAGAAAGCGATGATATGGTATGAACAGAAACTGCGTCATGCAGAAAGATCATCTAAGGTCATCGTGACCGGAGGGGCATACGGCAGAAAAGATATTTACAGGATCAGCTGGCTCGGCTTCTGCCGCAAAGCATTGTTTGAAGGGATTCCGGTCAATATTCCCGTACATTATGATGAGATCCTGCGCCAGACATATGGCTGCTATATGGAGCTGCCGCCGGCCGAAGAGCGGAAAGGGCATCATTTTGCGGAGGTATTCCATGCATAACATACATAAAACGATGGAAAATGAATTCCCGTTCGTATTACAATCTAAACAGCAGAACGACAGGAGGAACTAACATGTCCACATTCAGAGATGCAACATTGATGATCACGGGAGGTACCGGATCATTCGGGAATACAGTATTGAAGCATTTCCTGGCAACGGATATCAAAGAGATCCGCATCTTTTCCAGGGATGAGAAAAAACAGGATGATATGCGCCATGAACTTCAGGCAAAGCATCCGGAATATGCATCAAAGGTAAAATTCTATATTGGTGATGTCAGAAACAGACAGACACTGGATGACGCAATGCCGGGCGTCGACTATATCTTCCACGCGGCAGCGCTGAAGCAGGTACCTTCCTGCGAATTCTTCCCGATGGAAGCTGTCCGTACCAATGTTGAGGGCACGGATAATATGCTGCATGCGGCGATCAATGCCGGGGTCAAGCGTGTCGTATGCCTTTCCACAGACAAGGCAGCCTATCCGATCAACGCGATGGGAATCTCCAAAGCAATGATGGAGCACGTGATCTACGCAAACGCAAGGATCGCTGCCGAGCGCGGCGGCACGGTCATCTGCTGCACAAGATACGGTAATGTCATGTGCTC
>DMBB01000158.1:1602-5425 GCA_003446295.1 Erysipelotrichaceae bacterium | reverse complement strand
CCTTTCCTCCAATAAAAAATTCCTGTATCTGCATACAGGAACGCTATACTGCGCGGTACCATCCTATTTCGCATGTTGAACATGCGCACCTTAATTGATCCTTAACGCGGAATACGGAGATGATTGGTCTCACTGGGAAAGTGAATTCACCGGATTCTTCTGACAGAATGCTTTCAGCGCCTGCATTCCTCTCTGACGACATGAACTCCCGGGTACTGGTCTTTCCGTACGCTTTAGCAAAATTATAGTTTCTGAAGTGCTGAAAATCAACGAAAATCAGCGATCACGTTCGCTTTCCAGCAGGAGGTACAGCTCATCCAGATCACGCTCATCCGCGACAAATGCTTCCCCCATCAATGCAAACTGGTTTCCGCTGATGACGATGCCGCCTTTTTCCGGCATGACAACAACGGGAAGGTTCTGTGTTTCCAGAGAACGGATGATCCCCATGATGTGGAATACATCCTGTACATAGTGCGTATCCAGATCAAAGCCATGCAGGAGTCCCAGTCCCTGCCGGTATGAGAATTCCATATCATCATCGATCGTTTTGAAATACGCTTCCTGCTGGATCTTGGAGCCTGCACTGAGTCCCATCACGATACCGGAGTAGGAACGGATTGCTGAGATCAGGCACAGGTCATCCAGGCGTTCCATGCACTGGTCAGGATCTTCACCCAGCAGCACAAGCAGATCACTGTGTTCGATCCTGTATTCCATCTCATCCGGATCTTCGCTGTAGTAGTCCATCAGCGTGATATCCTCTTCCGTAATGCCGTATGCCCGGAGCGGACGCAGCAGGTCATATGTATAGTCCGATCCGCTGTCATATCTGATACGCCAGTCATCCGCGTCGCTTGCCCATCCATAGTCATAGGACAGCGGCAGTATCACGGTCTTCATATGCGGTCTCAGGATACTGATCAGCGTCTGGCCTGCCCATTCCTGGTCAAAATTCGTACTGTTCAAAAGAATATTGATCATGTTCTTCTGCACCTCCGGTCATCGGAATAATATTACACTGTAAAGTTCATTCAGGGAAATCATTTGTGCCGGCTTTACAGGCATGTCTTTCGGAAATCCCTCCGAAGCGATATGATTATGTTATGAAAAGATATCGTGTAATCGTAGACGGGATCGTACAGGGTGTCGGCTTCAGATACTTCTGTATGTATACAGCAAAAGACTGCCGCGTAACAGGCTCTGTCAGAAACATGTCCAACGGCATGGTTGACATCTATGTACAGGGAGAGGAAGAGAATATCAATACGTTCCTTGATAAGGTCAAGGAAGGCATCGGTTTCATCAGGGTCGATGATATGAGGATCAAACCGGTCCCTGTCGTGGAAGGTGAGCGTGAGTTTGTATGTCTGTACTCGGAAGACTGGTAAGAAGCGCTGTTGTGATCGGGACTGCCTATGTACTGACCCGCCATGGAACAAAGAAGGATCATCCCGGCAATGATCCAAAATATGACCCGGAAACACTTGAACAGCGCAATACAGCACTGAGTGATAAACGTATACTGTGGCTTGGTTCATCCTTTTCAGCAGGTACCGGTTCAGGCGGGACCGCCTTAACAGACTATCTGAAACAGATCAACAATACTGAGATCATCAATGAATCGCTGGCGCACAGCTATCTCTCATCCGTGACGCAGAACTCCGCAGTCAAACGTTTCCGCTCCTCGCTGGCACTGATCAGTCACGCAGACTATCTGGTCATTGAGATCAGTCCGATCGATGCGGAAATGACACACGGAAACGTCTCCAGCAGCAACGACAGGTTTACATTCAATATCAAAACAACGATCGGTGCGCTGGAATACCTGATCGCCTACGCCAAGGAACTGTGGGATCCGGTGATCGTCCTGTTTACCCTGCCCTACTGCGGCGATCCATCCTACGAACAATTGATCCGCAAAGTCCATGAAGTCTCCGATAAATGGAACGTTCATCTGATCGATCTGTACCATGACAGAACACTTGAAAACCCTGATCCTGTAAAGCGCAGTCTGTATATGACGGATGCCGTGCATCCGACCAAGGCAGGCCTGCGTGACTGGATCGTCCCTTATATGCAGGAAAAGCTTCTTAATATCGCAGCAGGAGGAAGATGATGAAAAGATTCAAAGCAGTTGTATCCGGCAGGGTCCAGAATGTCGGATTCCGTACATTCGCATCCATGAATGCACAGCAGTGTCATCTGACCGGGTCGGTCACGAACCTGGAGAACGGAGACGTGGAAGTCATCATCCAGGGAGAACAGAAAGACATTGACGAATTCCTTGAACTGACGCGCAAAGGCAACCGCTTTATCCGGGTAGACAATATCCAGCTGAAGATGCTGCCGGTAGTAGAAGGAGAGAAGAAGTTCACCTATCATTGGTGAGCTTTTTTAATGAAATAACAGATTTTGATCATGTAACCGTTTACTTGTGATTTTTTTATCATTTGTTCTTGCAACCGTTGATTTTCTATGCTAAATTCTTTTTGCGAACAAGTGAAATTTTTCACAGGAGGTGTGATATGGCTGATCGCAAAAAGAAAACCACAGCAGAACCTGCTGCACCCGCTGCGGAACATACAGTTCCCGCACAGACAGACGAAGTGAACGACAAAGTCCGCAAAGCCCTGAAAGCACTGGAAGACTATGCTTCCTTTGATCAGGAAAAGATCGATTATATCGTGGCAAAGTGTTCGGTTGCCGCACTTGATAAGCATGGAGAGCTGGCAAAGCTGGCAGTACAGGAAACAGGAAGAGGAGTCTTTGAAGACAAAGCCACAAAGAACCTGTTTGCCTGCGAATATGTTGTCAATCATATGCGCCACCAGAAGACTGTCGGCATCATTGATGAAGATGAAGTCCAGGGACTGATCTATGTTGCGGAACCGGTCGGCGTCGTCGCAGGTATTACCCCTGTCACCAATCCGACATCCACGGCGATCTTCAAATCGCTGATCTGCCTGAAGACCAGGAATCCGATCATCTTTGCATTCCATCCGAATGCACAGAATTCTTCCGCTGCTGCCGCTAAAATCGTGTATGAGGCTGCTGTTGCGGCCGGTGCTCCGGAGAACTGCATTCAGTGGATCGAACATCCTTCCATGGAAGCCACCAGTGCTCTGATGAATCATCCCGGCGTTTCCACGATCCTTGCGACCGGCGGCAATGCAATGGTCAGGGCTGCTTATTCCTGCGGCAAACCGGCTCTCGGCGTAGGCGCAGGAAACGTTCCCGCATACATTGAAACAACAGCAAACATCCGTCAGGCAGTCAACGACATCGCCATGTCCAAGGCATTCGACAACGGTATGGTCTGTGCTTCCGAGCAGGCTGTAATCGCTGATAAAGAGATCTATTCTCTCGTGAAAGAAGAATTCCTTCATTACAATGTTCATTTCTGCAGTGCAGAGGAAAAGGAAAAGCTGGAGCTCTTCATGTTCGGATACAAATCCTTCTCGGAAGGATGTGAAAACGCGAAGCTGAACGGAACTGTTGCCGGCAAGAGCGCATACTGGATCGCTCAGCAGGCCGGCTTCGAAGTCGATACGAAGACAAGCATCCTGATGGTGGAGTGCAGTGAGGTCGGTCCGAACGAACCGCTGACCAGAGAGAAACTGTCACCTGTTCTGGCTATGCTGAAGGCAGAGAGTGTAGAGGACGGTCTGGACAAAGCAGAAGCCATGGTCATGTTCAACGGTATCGGACACAGCGCAGCGATCCACACTTCAAACAAGAGTCTTGTAGAAGAATTCGGCAAGCGCATCAATGCATGCCGTATCCTTTGGAACTCCCCTTCCACATTCGGAGGCATCGGAAA
>DMBB01000158.1:0-1453 GCA_003446295.1 Erysipelotrichaceae bacterium | reverse complement strand
GATCTGCTGAACATCAAGAAAGTGGGACAGAGGAGAAATAATATGCAGTGGTTCAAGATCCCTTCCAAGATCTATATAGAGAGAAACTCAATTGAATACCTCCATGATATGCGTGAGATGTCCAAGGTATTCATCGTAGCCGACCAGTCCATGGTCAGACTCGGGTTTGTCACAAGAGTTACAGATCAGCTGGAAAGCCGTTCCGCCCGCGGACGCGGTAAGGTTACATATGAGCTCTTCTGTGATGTTGAGCCGGACCCTTCAATCCAGACAGTCCGTAAGGGACTCACATTGATGCAGGCATTTGAGCCGGATACCATCATCGCGATCGGCGGAGGTTCCGTCATGGATGCCGCAAAGGGCATGTGGCTGTTCTATGAGCACCCGGAAGTGAATTTCGATGATCTGAAGCAGAAGTTCATGGATATCCGCAAGCGTGCATTCCGCTATCCTGAGCTTGGCAAAAAGGCCAGTCTTGTATGCATTCCGACAACATCAGGAACAGGTTCCGAAGTGACTCCATTCGCTGTCATCACCGATAAGGAGACACATGTCAAATATCCGCTGACCGACTACTCACTGACACCTACTGTCGCGATCATCGATCCGGCGCTTACCATGAACCTGCCGAAAACCGTTACGGCTAATACAGGCATGGATGTACTGACCCACGCTGTAGAAGCATATGTTTCCGTACTGGCTTCAGACTTCACCGATGCGCTTGCGCTGAAGGCAGTCCAGATGGTATTTGACTATCTGCCAAGAGCTGTCCATAACGGGCCGAATGATCCGGAAGCGCGTGAAAAGATGCATAACGCTTCCGCTATCGCAGGAATGGCATTCGCTAACGCATTCCTTGGCATGAACCATTCCATGGCGCACAAGATCGGTGCAGAATTCGGTGTTCCGCACGGACAGGCAAACGCGATCCTTCTGCCGTATACGATCCGCTACAACGGTACGAAGCCGGAGAAACCGGGCGTATGGCCGAAGTACAATTACTACAGGGCTGATGAGCGTTATGCCCAGCTTGCAAAAGCACTCGGTCTTCCTGTCAATTCCGTGGAAGAGGGTGTTGAATTATTTGCTCATGCTGTATGGCAGCTCGGTGAAGACTGCGGTATTCCGATGCGTTTCAACAGCATTCCATATCTGAATGAAGAAGACTGGATGGCTGCTGCAGAAAAACTCTCCTATCTCGCATATGAAGACCAGTGCTCCCCTGCCAACCCGCGTGTACCGATGGTAGCGGATATGCAGGAGATCCTGCGGAAATCATGGACCGGCGAAGTCATTGAATACGATCATCACTAATTTATGCATAAAGGATACGGAAATTCACATCCGTATCCTTTTTCTGTGTTCATTCCAGCAATCATGCTGCATCAAAGCGAAAGAAAACCAGGGGGTCTCACTGGGGAAGTTTGTAAGACCATCCTGGTTTCTTTTATGC
>DMBB01000210.1 GCA_003446295.1 Erysipelotrichaceae bacterium | reverse complement strand
TCGGCGACCGTGAAACAGGTAAAACAGCGATTGCGATCGATACGATCATCAACCAGAAAGGCAAAAACGTTAACTGCATTTATGTAGCGATCGGACAGAAAGAAAGTACTGTTGCCAGACTGGTTCAGAAGCTGCGTGAAAACGATGCAATGGAGTATACAACGATCGTCAATGCTTCTGCTTCGGAAAGCGCGCCTCTGCAGTATATTGCACCGTATGCAGGATGTGCGATCGGTGAAGAGTGGATGGAACAGGGCAAAGATGTCCTGATCATCTATGATGATCTGTCCAAGCATGCTGTAGCTTACAGAACAATGTCACTGCTGCTGAGAAGGCCTCCGGGACGTGAAGCGTTCCCCGGTGATGTCTTCTATCTGCACAGCCGTCTTCTGGAACGTGCAGCGAAGCTTTCCGATGAACTTGGCGGAGGCTCCCTGACAGCACTTCCGATCATCGAAACACAGGCAGGTGATATTTCGGCATATATCCCGACAAACGTCATCTCAATTACAGACGGTCAGATCTTCCTGCAGACAGACCTGTTTGCAAGCGGTGTCCGTCCGGCAGTTGACAGCGGTCTGTCAGTATCACGTGTAGGTTCCAATGCGCAGACAAAGGCAATGAAGAATGTTTCTTCATCCCTGAAGCTGGATCTTGCACAGTACCATGAAATGCTGACATTCTCACAGTTCGGTTCTGACCTGGATGCAGCAACCAAGAAGATCCTGAATCACGGCGCAAAGCTGACCGAACTTCTGAAGCAGCCTCAGTACCAGCCGATGTCCATGTGCGACCAGGTACTGTCACTGTTTGCCGCAAAGAACGGCTATTTGGATGATGTAAATACGGAAGATGTCAGAGACTTCGAACGCAATATGCATCGTTATTTCCACGAATACGCAAAAGACGTTGTAAACGAAATAGAGGAGACAGGTGTTCTGAGCCCTGAACTGATTGAAAAGGTTCACGCTGCTATGGCGGAGGCACTCAGACAGTTTAGACTTGTAAAAGGAGTGAACTGATATGGCGGCATCGAAGCAGGCACTTCGTACAAGGATCAAATCAGTTAACAGCACGCGCAAGATCACCAAGGCAATGGAAATGATCGCCAATGCCAAACTGGTGAAACAGCGCAACGCTATGGAAGCCAACAGGCAGTATGCACAGAGGCTTCAGGATACGGTCGATGAGATCGTCGCAAACAACCCCGGTGTTGAATGCACATATCTTGAACCCAAAAGTTCTGATGCAAAAGTTACGATCATCTTCTGTTCGGACCTTGGACTGTGCGGCGGCTACAATCAGAATGTTGTTAAACTGGCTAGAGAAAAGCTTGATAAAAAGGACCCTGTGATCCTGGTCGGGACATCACTTTACCGTCAGCTGAAAGAGGAAGGGTTCAATCTGATCAATGGATACCCGATCAGTTCTGACCGTATGACATTTCTTGAACTGAAAGATCTGGTTGATGACGGCATCAACATGTACAGGGATAACAAAGTCGGAACAGTTGAACTGCTGTATACACGCTTTGTCAATACGATGAGTTTCGTACCTGAGATTGATCAGCTTCTTCCCTGCAGCCTTGCACCAACAGAAGTGAAGGAAAAAACAAGCGATTATGTGGAAACATTGTTCGAACCGGATGCCCAGACGATCCTGGACCAGCTGATTCCGATGATGATCCATGATGTTGTCTATGCAGACTGGATGGAATCCACAACTGCAGAACAGGGCAGCAGACGTGTTGCAATGAAAACAGCTACGGACAATGCTGATGAACTCAGCTCCAGTCTCAGGCTCGAATATAACAAAGCAAGACAGGCAGCGATCACGCAGGAGATCACCGAGATCGTCGGCGGCTCCGCAGCTGTCTAGAAAGAAGGTAGGCGAATATGAGCAAAACAGGAAAAATTGTACAGGTTATTGGACCTGTCATCGATATCCGCTTTGATCCGAATGATCTTCCGTCTATCCGTAATGCAATTCTGATCGGAGAAGGAGATCATCAGATGACTGCAGAAGTCGCACAGCATATCGGTGACGATATCGTGCGCTGTATTGCTATGTCTTCTACCGACGGATTGATGCGCGGAATGGAATGCCTTGACACCGAAGCACCGATTTCGGTACCTGTAGGTGATGAGGTGCTTGGAAGAATGTTTAATGTCCTTGGTCAGCCGATCGATGGACTGGGTCCGGTAAACGCTAAGAAAAAGATGCCGATCCACAGAGAAGCACCTACATTTGCTCAGCAGCAGACAACAACAGAGATCTTGGAAACAGGCATCAAAGTCATTGACCTGCTCTGTCCTTATTCCAAGGGCGGTAAGGTCGGTCTGTTCGGCGGTGCCGGAGTAGGCAAAACAGTATTGATGCAGGAACTGATCCATAATATTGCAATTGAACACGGCGGACGTTCCGTTGTTGCGGGCGTCGGTGAAAGAACCCGTGAAGGCAATGACATGTATTATGAAATGAAGACATCAGGCGTCCTGAAGAATACGGTTCTGACATATGGTCAGATGAATGAGTCACCCGGTGCCAGAATGCGTGTTGCATTGTCCGCTCTGACGATGGCAGAATACTTCCGTGATGAAGAACATCAGGATGTGCTGCTGTTCATTGATAACATCTTCCGTTTCACACAGGCAGGTTCTGAAGTATCCGCTCTGCTTGGCCGTATGCCGAGTGCCGTCGGTTATCAGCCGACTCTGGCAACGGAAATGGGCCAGCTGCAGGAACGTATTACTTCAACTGATAAAGGATCCATTACATCTGTTCAGGCTATCTACGTGCCTGCAGATGACCTGACAGACCCTGCTCCTGCAACAGCATTCTCTCATCTGGACTCCAAGACGGTCCTTGAAAGAAGCATTGCTGCATTAGGTATCTATCCGGCAGTTGATCCGCTGGCATCAGGTTCCCGTAACCTGGATCCGCTGGTCATCGGTGAAGAACATTACGAAGTAGCACGTGAAGTACAGCAGATCCTCCAGAGATATAAGGAACTGCAGGATATTATCGCGATCCTCGGTATGGAAGAACTTGGTGAAGAAGATAAGAAGATCGTTGCACGCGCAAGACGTGTACGTAACTTCCTCTCACAGCCGTTCTCAGTTGCTGAACAGTTCAGCGGTATCAAGGGCGTATATGTACCTGTCGAGGAAACAGTCAGAAGCTTCCGTGAAATTCTTGACGGTAAATATGATGA
>DMBB01000102.1 GCA_003446295.1 Erysipelotrichaceae bacterium | reverse complement strand
TGGTATGCCGCATTCTCAATGTGGCTGCATTCATCACCGGTCTTTCCGTGCTTCTTGCGGCGATGCCGGCGGGCAGCACAACTTCCGTGCTTGCGGAACAATATAAAGCGGATGTCGCCTTTGCCTCAAAGGTTGTTGTGCTGACAACGCTTGGATCAATTATCTTATTGCCGGCATGGGTTTATCTTCTGCAGGTGATGTGAGTCATATGCATATGGCTTTTTGTTTACATTCCAAACCGTCAGAAAAACCCGTCCACAGCTTAAAAAGCCCGGACGGGGATGAATTGCGCATTATAAGGTTTTCAGCGGACTTCAGGTGAGCGTAAGGTGAATTAATTACTGTCAACCTACATGTTTTCGTACATTTCCATTAACATGTCAGGATCGATATCATCAAAATCTTTTTCGACATCTTCATTGGTATCATCATCATACCAGATGACTGTTTTCCTTGTGGAATACTCTCCGGTCTTTGGAATATAGGTCATATATAATTTTTGTGTATCGAACGGCTGTGCTTCATCGCCGCCGACTTCTTCCGTTACAGTGATCTTTTTTAAGTCACCAAGTCTCTTTACAGACGATACGTTTTCTGAAGAAAGATCATGACCGAATACCTCAGTCCAGTAGTTATCATAAGCATCATCTATTTTCTGAAGGAAGTCCTCACCGGTGATGTCCGGCTCAAACATTTCTTTGAGACTTCCACCTGAAAAGAAGCCGTCCTTCGGATATCTCATGTCTCCATCCGGTTCAAACTCTGTTTTGATTTCCTTTTTGCCATCATCAAATACAATTGTGATAAAACTGCTGCTGCTTGAATTTGTTACAAAATCCGCCCTGATTTTCATATTGTTCTCCTTTCCTTCCTGTTGCAGAATACGATTTCAGGCATTAGCGGACAACCGCCCATACATAAAGCTTTTTGATCGCATGCGGGGCACGCATTTTTCATTTTCTTTCTGAACTGTTCGAACGGTTCACTGTTCCAGGCTTCTTCGATTGTCATATCTCTGAGTGATACCCGGTATTTTCTTTCCTGATCAAATGAGCATGGAACCATGATCATGTCCGGTCCGATGTAGCAGGAATACCTTCCGCCTTCACAGGTATCCAGTGACTGTGGAAGGATATGTTTGCAGAAGCGAATCGCACCCGGAACATTGCATGAGTCCATCCCGACTTTGAACGGGTGTCTGGCGTCCACCTGAGCAAAGAATTCCGCTACTCTTTCGTCAGTGACAGAGAGCATATTTTCTTTTGTTCCCTGTCCTGCCGGTTTGTGAAGCAGAAAGATGACCGCGTTGATTCCTTCGGGAAAATCATTTTCTTTTAACCGGCGGATCGCCTCACCAATGCTGTTATTGCCGATGACATAGTGGATATTGGTTTTTACCCCTGCCTTCAGCAGCATGTCAATTGCGGAGTATGTGTAAGAGTTCCTGTACCAGCTGACGGCGACGGCGCCGCAGTACTTTTTGCAAAGAGCAGCGATCTCGGGGGTCATGCCAAAGCCGGAAGTTGTGAAATTGGGCACCAGATTGTAATGCCTGCAGATTTTCAGTATCTCTTCGAAATGTTCATGCTGGTCGGGATCTCCCCTTCCGCCCAATGCGAACTGATTGCATCGGCCGGCGCTTTGTCTTGCAACGGATTCAAAGTCCTCAAGGGTCATATTCGGTTCCTGAACGAACATTCCGCTCTGGTAACATCCGATTCCTGCTTTTGCACAGAGACCGGTTTTACCATGAATGCAGTGTCCCATAACACCCACATCGATTAAGTGCGGATAGGACGCCATAAAAGGATCGACCCCTGTATCATTTCCGTTTTCATCCAAAATACCGGTCCGCACATAAGCACCTGTTTCCGTATCAAAGGCTGTACGGAAATGGTATTTTTTATCATTGATTACATATCGCATTTCAAATTATCTTTCTCTTATAACGCACCCTTTACCCTCTGTGCGATATCCTCAATTGCAACGCTGTAGAAGTCTTTGTAACTGAAGTCTTTCTCAAAGCCGAAATCCAGACCGTCCGTTTCAACGTCAAATACGTTCAGAAGACTCTTTTTCACCCTGATATAGTCGCTGCTGTCAGGCTCGTAATAATAAGTCTTTCCTTTGCTGATCTTTGTCTCGCCGGCTTTTCTGTTGAGAAGCCACCAGAGATCCTGTTCACTGTAGTCATACCCAAAGCCAAGGACGTATACATCTCCGAATAACAAAGCATCCACCCAGCTGTTAACACTGATCAGATTGATGTTTTTCCCTCCTTTCTGATCATAACGTTCAGGGTTCTTTGTTTCTTCGATGACTCTCGATGTCAGTCTGGAATAGTAATCGCTGCCGATGATCATGCTGTCGGTTTTTCTGGCTTCGCCATGGATATGCCAGATATCGATATCCTTTCCGTCATAACTGATCTGGTTGAAAGTATGAAGCATATACTTGCTTTCAGCCCTGTCAACGGTGATATATCTCTGAATCGTCTTCAGTCTGTTTTCGGTAAACCTGTCACCATAGGCTGTGTATTCGAGTTCATATGAGTAGTTGGTTGTCAGAATATAATCAAAGCCGATGTCAAACAGTTTTCTGATCTGGACGCAGATATCCTTATCCAGCTCATTGTAGAAATCTTTGAGAAAATACTGCTTGTTCTCTTTCATGGCTGTACCCACATGGTTATCTGTCAGAAGAATAATCTTCAGAGGCATCGGCATGTCGATTTTATCCGGGTCCGGAAACTCATCCTTCTTTCTGTTGATCGAATTTAAAAAATGGTTCCAGCTTGCAGCGTTGTATGCCCGGCTTAAACCATTCCCAAGCAAAAGGACTTTTGGTTTTTGTACTGTCAGATCAAAAGTTGTGGTTGATTTCTTCTTATTATTTTTGTTTTCCATTTTTTCTTACCGCTGAATTCATTATAGCATCTCAGGTTCCGGTAAATAACAGATTCCAGAAACAGATTCCAGACTTCGATCATTCTGAGCACATTCTGGTGGAAGAAGATTATAATTGTGGTAAAGGTCAGGAGGATTGATAATATGGCAGATATTTATGGTTTTAATATTCACATCCGGGGTGATGCCGATGCAGCCCGCTTACTGATGGATTCAGTCGGAACTGTTGACAGTTCCATCGAAAAAGAATTCGACAAAGACGGCAAGCATATCATTTATGGCAACGGATCCGGCAAGTGGGGTGTTTATGTTGACATGGTCGATAACGACAGGATCAGCAATACATGGAATGGTTCTTCGGACACATCCGTCGCCGGTCTCAGACAGCAGATGAATATCTTCGAAAACCTTGCTTTGCCTCTGAAATGTAAAATGCTTCAGTGCGATGTTGAGATTTACGCACAGAGTGATTATGCAAAAGAACATCTGCAGTATGATTCTGAAGGAAATGAAATTGATTACCAGTCCGAACCGTTCAATGATAACGATGATGATTCTTTAGAGCTGGAATGGGATTATGAGACTTACGAAGACTTTAACGTCTGGTTAACAATGGTCAAATACGAGGAAGGACTCTCTGACAAGCAGATCGAAATGCTGAAAGCTTTCCACGAAGATGATGATGAAGAAACATTCTTTGTTATCAGCAACAGCAGCGATGATAATTCTGATCCGCTGCCTGAAAACTGGTCATTCTAAGTGC
This sequence comes from Erysipelotrichaceae bacterium, assembly GCA_003446295.1. The sequence goes on along the minus strand of DMBB01000102.1, from coordinate 149 downwards.
CGAAGGATGCTCAGTCTGACATGCTTATCTGAGCCCTGAAAAACAATAACTTATCCGGTATGCTGGCTGCAGGTTCAATCATTCAAAACAGTCCTGTTTTTGTCGATATTTTTCAAAAAGGTTCATCTTAATGAATCACATAATTTAAC
>DMBB01000143.1 GCA_003446295.1 Erysipelotrichaceae bacterium | reverse complement strand
CCGGTTCCGTGTCAAGAAGTGCCAGTTGTTTCTCTGTCAGATACTTTTTCTGAATGATCGCCTCATAAACATATTCACGGAAATAGGCTTCGCTGCACACAAAGATCCCGTTCTTTCCGAGCTCTCCGCCCCAGCTGTTTTCGATCTTCCATCTGTCAGGTCTGCCGGACTCATCCAGGTTGACGCCCACCAGGATCATGGCATGCGTGCCGGAGCTGACATGGTAATTCAGACGGTCCTCTTTATCCATTGAGAACTGTACTCCGCCCATCAGACCTTCATAATCAAAGCTGTTCTGATCCCAGACACCGCTCTGCCTGTCGCCATACGCTCCTGCATCATTGGAGAACCATACCGGCTCCATGTCCATCAGCTGTTTGATGCAGAGGTCCTCGATCTCTTCGATCGGTATATTCAGGAAGCAGATATCTTTGTCTGCCATGGAGCCGATGTAATGGAACTTATGCAGTGTATCCATGTGCTTATGTTCCGTCGGTTCACACGTTACCATGACATATTCATCAAGGTTGTGATTCGTATACTTCTCATAGAATTCCTGCGGCGTGATCTGCACTTCCCGATGGAAGGTTCCGGCGGCAGTTCTGTATTCAAAGTCAAATGAATCAACAGGCTCGCCGAACACGATGCATTCCATCTTATAGATCTCCGCCATCATCGCATGCTTCACAGGCTGAGGATCGATTCCCTCCGCACATACTCTGCGCAGAATGCATATATCCTTGCGCACCAGATTATTCAGCAGACGCATGAACTGTTCCGTATGTTCGGACTGATATGTTTCAGGCATTACAGAAGCAGGAACGATGCCGTATTTCTGAACCAGGTCCACTGCCATGTTCCAGTATCCCCCGTCATGGAAACCGTTCAGGAGATATTCCATCATACGGTCATCCAGGGGCTTATCCGCATTTGCAATAGCCAGTTCCAGCGCATTGTTTGCCTTTTCAAGCTTGTCATAGAACGCAATATAATTCCCGGAGAGATAAAACTCTTTCATGCCGGTCTTCTCGGCACACTGTTCCCGCAGGATATTCAATACAGCAAACGCCCAGCATCTGCCTGATTTCTGCTGTGCGGTGATTCCGTGCGTTTCGATCTCCACACTGAATGAACCGTTCAGCTTCGCTGCATTCATCGGCAGGAAAGCCAGGTCCTTGATCTCGCTTCTCGCACACGCCGCTGTATTTGTGACAGCAGCACGGTCATTCTCATAACCGCTGCGGAATGCTTCAAGCATTTCATTTGTAATTCCGTTCATACTGACCTTCTCAGAATCCGAATATGATTCCCGCAGCAGCTGCCGCACATATAATGACGATCGGATGGATCTTCGGTTTGTACAGATAGAAAGCAAGCAGTGCAGCAAACAGAACGCACGCCTTCCAGTTGAACAGGCTCAATAAATTTCCTGTTGCCTGCCATGCGCTCACATTGAACAGAGCACTGATATAGATGCTCATGACTGCCGCAATGATCAGGCCGCATACTGCCGGACGGAGTCCTTCAAAGACACCGTTGACGATCGGTGAGCTGCGGAACTTTTCCAGTATCTTTGCGATGATGCAGATAACGATGATGCTGGGTGCCACCAGAGACAGCGTTGCTGCAAGACCGCCCGCAAGACCGTACATATGAAAGCCTACATAAGTCGCCATATTGACGCCGATCGGGCCGGGCGTCGATTCACTCACAGCGATCATGGTTGTAAGATCCTCGATCGTGAACCAGCCGTACTTGACAGCCATTTCCTTCAGGAACGGGATCGATGCCAGTCCGCCGCCTACTGCAAACAGACCGGTTTTGAAGAATTCAATGCATAACCTGATAAATTCACTCATTGCGCAGCACCGCCTTTCCTGCGGACTGTACTCAGGACATACCCGACAGCCCCGGCCATGATCACCAGGATCATAGTTGAAATATTCGTAAAGTATGACAGCGCAAACATACACAGGCAGATAAGCAGGCCTGCTGTTCCTTTGACGCCCTTTTTGAACAGATTCTTGATCGCCACAAACATCAGGACACAAACTGCGACCTGGATGCCGCGCAGTGCATGCTGGACGACTTCCAGCTCTGAGAAGTTGGAGATCAGTCCGGCAATGACTGAAATAATGATGATCGAAGGTGAAACAACACCAAGCGTAGCAACGATCCCTCCGATCACGCCCTTGATCTTATAGCCAACAAATGTCGCTGTGTTGACAGCAATGATGCCCGGCGTTACCTGGCCGATCGCATAATAATCCATGATCTCATCTTCTGTTGCCCAATGGTGTTTCTCAATGACTTCTTTCTGTATCATCGGCAGCATCGCGTATCCGCCGCCGAACGTAAACATCCCCATCTTGAACCAGGAGACATACAGATCCCATAATACCTTCATCAGGATTTCCCCCTTTTTTATACTTACAAAAGTTTAGCATTACGGATGCCTTCTGTAAAACACAACACACAGTCTGTTTCTGCACTGCATTGGACGGGCAGACGATGCTGTATTTTTTGAAAACCATAAATACAATTTGAATTATCACTGTCTCCTGCGTATAATTTTTTCATCTTTCAGAGGCAGAAATTATGACAGATATGAAACAAAACAGAACAGGATACGGCACGCTGCTGGTCCTGTGCGCCTCCATATTGTTTGCAACAGGCGGAGCTGTACTGAAACTGATCCCCTGGTCCGCGTTAGCCATTAACGGAGCCAGGAATCTGATCGCAGCCATCGTGCTTGCGGCATACATGGCATACACGAAACATCAGATCCGTTTCAACAAAACAGTGCTCACAGGAGCTGTCTCATTTATCGGTGTCACAAGCCTGTTTGTGATCGCGAACAAAATGACAACTGCCGCCAATGCGATCATTCTGCAGTATACATGTCCTGTATGGATCATTATCATCATGTCGCTGCTGTTTCATGAAAAGCCGAACCGCAGAGATGTGCTGACCGTGATGACTGTCTTTGCCGGGATCCTGTGCTTCTTCTATGACAGTCTTCAAACCGGACATATTGCCGGAGATCTGATCGCTGTCCTGTCCGGTATCTTCTATGCTGGCGTATTCATGCTGAATACATTTGAAGACGGAGATGCATTTTCATCCATACTGATCGGAGAAGCCGTCAGCGGAATTCTGTTTACGCCGCTCCTGATCAGAGAAACAGTATTCACCCCTGTCATATGGACAGCGGTCATTTTCCTGGGCGTATTCCAGGTGGCAGCCGCATATATCTGTCTTGCCATAGGAACCAGATACACTTCCGCGATCGCAGCTTCGATCATCGGCAGTATCGAGCCGATCCTGAGCCCTGTGCTCGTAGCAGTCATATGGCATGAGATCCTGCCCCCGGTATCACTGATCGGTGCAGCGATCGTGATCATAGCCGTGGCAGTCTACAATATACTCAAACATAATGACGACAAACGAAAATAAAGAAGAGGCGGTTGGGGCGTACTCCGTAAAGAAGTTGCTTTGAGGCTGCAATCACCGGGTCAAAAAGAATATGAAATCGGCGTGGCCGCAATGGTCACGCCAATTTTATCTCTTGGATTTGCAGGGTAAAATCCGATGCTCGTTAAAACTGCGGACAAGAAACAGCACCACTCGGCAAATGAGAGTCATCCTCTATTTTATCTCTTTGGAATATAGGACTTCCTCTGTGTCAAACGCCGGTTTTGAAATGCCAGTCGGTGTAAACCCTATTGCTTCGTAAAAGGTTCTGGCGCGAAGGTTATCTCGGAACACCCACAATACTGCTTCAAAGTATCCGGCTTCCTTGATATCCTTCAGAACCCGATCCATCATTTGACTGCCAAACCCTTTGTGCCAGTTGTCCGGCAAGCTGTGAATGCAGATCAGCTCCGCCTTGCCGCTAAACTCTGCGTCACGGGCTGCGTCCCAATATGCGATGCAATGGGGGTTCCCATCCACCGAGAGCAGATATCCGTTTCCTTTGTTCTCATCCAGGAGTCTTTGATACATAGCCGTCGCTCGGTCGATGTTCGTGCATTTCGCTAACGTCTCAGCGTCAAGAATCCCCGCAAACGCCGCCTTCCAGCTTTCCGTTTGAATATAGGCCAGGGTATTTGCGTCGCCCTGCCGAACCCTTCGAATGGCTGCCTCCACGTTTATGTCCTCCGTATTACCGTTTTGCTGCATGATATCAACGCTGACCGGAATAGTCAATCATCCTGCTTTTGAAGAAGGGAGGCACTTCCTTGCGAAGTGCCTCCCTTATGCCTCCTCTTTGGATATTCGCGCTCAGAAGCAGGCAATATTGG
>DMBB01000030.1 GCA_003446295.1 Erysipelotrichaceae bacterium | reverse complement strand
TCTGACCTGTCTGTCAGAGAAGATGAAAAGAATACAACCGAATCATTGATCAGAGGCATTGCAGCAGGCTTTGTAAACAGAGGATATCAGATCGGCGGCGTCAGGATCTTTGCCCAGAGCCAGGTCCTTCCGGGCTCTGGCATGTCGAGCAGCGCAGCGTTCGAGGTGCTGATCGGCACAATATTCTCCGGTCTTTACAATGAAGGAAAAGTCTCACCGGTCGAGATCGCGATCATCGGACAGTATGCTGAAAACGTATACTTCGGCAAAGGCAGCGGCCTGATGGACCAGACGGCCAGCGCATGCGGCGGATGTGTTGCCATCGACTTTGATGATCCTGCACATCCTGAAATCGAGCGTCTGAACTGGGATCTGGAAAAAGACCATCTGTCCCTGGTGCTGACCGACTGCAAACAGTCGCATGCTGATCTGTCTGACGAATACACAATGATCCCGGAGGAAATGTACGCTGCCGCAAGGATCTGCGGAGCTGAGAAGCTTCATAAGGTCACAATGGAGGATCTTCTCAAGCATGCAAAAGAAATCCGCGAACAGGCTGGCGACAGATCATTCCTGCGTGCATATCATTTCCTGAATGAAACAAAACGTGCAGCAGATGAAGCAGATGCACTGCGCAGCGGAAATACAGATGAACTGCTCCGTCTGATCAAAGAATCAGGAACTTCCAGCTGGAAATATCTTCAGAATATCTGCGTACCGTCTGATACAAAGCATCAGTCATTGGCAGTCGGACTGGCACTCAGTGAAGAAGTTCTGAAGGACAGAGGCGCATACAGAGTTCACGGCGGCGGATTTGCCGGAACAATACAGGCATTCGTACCGGATGATCTGCTTAAAGCATATATCTCCCTGATGGAATCCGTATTCGGAAAGGGATGCAGCTACGTTCTCAAAATCAGGGAAGCCGGCGGAGTAATGATCCGATAGGAGAGAAAATATGATCAAAGACAACAAGATTATGATCGGTAAAGCAGGAGACAAAGAGATCTATCTGAATCCTGCACAAATGAACCGTCATGGCTTCATTGCCGGAGCAAGCGGTACCGGTAAAACGGTTACCCTGAAAGTCATCGCAGAATCACTGAGTGAACTCGGTGTTCCGACAGTCATTGCCGATATCAAAGGCGACCTGACCGGAATGATCGTCCCGGGTGACGAGGACGGTATCCGTGAACGCTGGCAGAGCATGGGACTTGAATCATATGATGTGAGGAAATATCCCGTTCATTTCTTTGATATATATCAGAAAGCCGGTCATCCGATCCGTGCGGTCATGCAGCAGATGGGACCGATGATGCTGAGCAGGATCATGGACCTGACAGATGCCCAGCAGGGCGTGCTGAACATCATTTTCCGTGTAGCCCAGGATATGGAACTGGATATCATTGATCTGAAGGATCTTCAGGCAATGACCCTCTATGTTGGTGAACATTACAAGGAATACACATCAAAGTACGGAAACATTGCCAAACAGAGCGTCGGTGCGATCCAGAGAAAACTGCTTGAACTCGAAACAGAAGGCGGAGACAAATTCTTTGGTGAACCTGCGCTTGATATCAATGACTGGATGGTTACGGAAAACGGACTCGGCGTCATGAATATGATCGAGTGCGATGAACTGTTCCAGCATCCTCTGCTGTACTCCACATTCATGCTGTGGATGCTTGACGAGCTGTATGACAGACTCCCTGAAGTAGGCGATGTTGAAAAGCCGAAGATCGCATTCTTCTTTGATGAAGCGCATCTTCTGTTTGACGGAGCTCCCAAACAGCTGCTGCAGCAGATCGAACAGACTGTCAGACTGATCCGTTCCAAGGGTGTCTGCGTATTCTTCATTACCCAGAATCCGATGGATATCCCCAACTCCGTACTTGCCCAGCTCTCGCACCGTATCCAGCATTCACTGCGCGCATACACACCCAGCGAGATCAAGAATGTCAAATCCGCAGCCAATGCCTTCAGAGCAAACCCTGAATTTGATACCTTTGAAATGATCACTGCCCTTAAGACAGGACAGGCACTTGTATCAGCGCTTGATGAAGACGGCGCTCCGACGATCGTACAGAAGACAAAGATCCTTCCGCCGCATTCATCCATGAAAGTGGCAGATCCCAACCGTGTTGCATATGCAATCGAGACAGACTCAATTTACGGCAAATATGAGCGTGTCATGGATGCCCAGTCAGCTTATGAAGATCTGCCTGAGATCTACGCTGCGGAAGAAGAAATGAAGGCAAAAGCTGAAGCCGCAAAACAGGCTGAAAAAGAAGAAGAGGCACGCCGCAAAGCAGAAGAACGCGCTGCTGCGAAGAAAGCCAATGAAAAGACCTGGGAAGAAAAACTTGCCAGAAAAGCATCCAACAAGCTTCAGAACGAGCTCATCAATATGGGTGTACGCTCTGCTAAGAAGCTTCTGAAGAATCTGCTGAAATAATGATCAGGGCAGCCGCATGGCTGCCTTTGATGAAGAGGAAAACAAATATGATCAGACAATACCTTGTAGATGCATTTACCGATCAGCTGTTTCAGGGTAACCCGGCAGCTGTATGCGTGCTTGATGAATGGCCGGATGAGTCTCTCATGAAGCAGATCGCGGCGGAAAACAATCTTTCCGAAACCGCATTTACAGTAAAAGAAGGTAGTATCTACCGCCTTCGCTGGTTTACTCCGACAGTCGAGATCAATCTCTGCGGGCATGCAACACTGGCCGCCGGATCGGTGCTGCTGAATTATTATGAAACCGAAGCACAGTCCGTCGAATTTACGACCATGAGCGGCAATCTGAAAGTCAGCAGAGTCGGGGATACATATGAGCTGGACTTTCCAACATATGAACTGCATGAGATCGAAGTGACGGATGAAATGGAACAGGCATTCGGCGCCAGACCAAGCAAAGCCATTATGGGCATGGATCTGATCTGCATCTATGATGATGAAGAGGTCGTCAGAACGATGCAGCCCGATATTGCGCTTGTAGAAAAGCTTCCCGGCAGGCTTCAGCATGCAACAGCACCAGGCAGGGATGCGGACTGCGTCACGAGGAGCTTCTGTCCCAAAGCAGGCATCATTGAAGATCCTGTCTGCGGATCTGCTCACTGCCAGGTGGCTGATTATTGGGCAAAGGTTCTGAACAAGCCATCCATCACCGCTTATCAGGCATCAAAGAGGGGCGGAACACTTTATTGTGAACCTGATGGCGACAGGATCAGGATCCGCGGCAAAACAGTATTGTTTGCCGTATGTGAACTGAACATTTAAAAAGCCGCATTTTCTTGATGCGGCATCATCTTATTGACCGGAACCGGCGTCGGAGATCTTCCAGACGTCGTTTTCTTTTGTGACTGTGAATACTGCTGTGATTTTGACCGTCGAGCAGTCTTTTGCGATTTCATCAAAATGCACAGTCATATAATCGAACATTTCTGACAGGATCGCATTGTCAAGCGCTGTCTGACCCTGTTCATCATAGATCTTCTTCAGTTCTTTCTTTTTTTCTTCCGTCAGGATCTGATCACGGCCGGATGACAGAAATGATCTGACCGCATGACTTACATCATCATAATCAACAGAAGTGATATCTGCCTGAACCTGATATTCCGTATCACTGATCTTCGTGATCTCACCGATCTCATGCGACCGGAACGAAAGGGTAACGATCTGATCGGCAAAATGTTCATATTGATCCTTCAGTTCATCGGTCATCTCAATATCACCGAATATTTCAAGGATCGGTGATGTCTGCTGCTCGTACTCTTCCATCAGCTGGTGAACTTTACTGTTGTCTGCAAGATAATCGGCTGATTTCTGCAGATCACCGTCTTCCAGTGAGCTGAGATACGCATCGACTGTATTTCTGACTTCACTGACATCATCTGTTCCTGTCTGCTCAGCAGTATTTTCTGCAGCACAGCCTGCCATGCTGAAGCACAGCAGTACGGAAAGCAGGAATGACCCGGCTAAACGATTCATATAATGTCCCTCCGTTAAAGCCTATTCATATTACCATGTTTCAGATTCACGTTTGTGAAAAATAATTTCTTAAGAATTCACATTTCCTTCAGAAAGCAGTCAGTTAACTTCCATCCTGTTTCTATAAACTAACAGCTGTCAGGAGGAACAGGATATGACAAATGTGATCGAAAGTTTTCTCAGAACAGAATACAAATACAGAATGAACCATGCACAGGTCAGAGAATTTATGGAACGTGCAGGCAGCAGGCTTGTTCCTGATGTGTATCATCGCTACACCGTGTACAACGTCTATTGCGATACGGCTGATGACAGAATGGTCATCAACAGTCTGGAACATCCTGAATATAAAGAAAAGATGCGCATACGGTCATACGTTGAACCAACTGAAGGAACTCCCGTATTTCTGGAGATCAAAAAGAAATACAACGGGCTGACCGGTAAACGCAGGATCACACTCGGTGAACAGGATGCGTACCGGTATATGACAGACGGCACGAGACCTGATATTCACACGCAGATCGCTGATGAACTGGATTACAGCGTCAAACGCTACAAGCCGGTCATGAAGGTATACGCATCATATGACAGGACATGCTGGAAGTCAGTTTCGGAAGACGATGTCAGAGTTACATTTGATGAAAACATTCTCTACAGAACATCTGATGTTTCCCTGCATCCCAATGGCACTGAACAAAGACTGATCGATGAGGATACAGTCCTGCTTGAGATCAAGGCAAGCGACAGATGTCCCATATGGCTCACGGAAATTCTCTCTGAGATGGGATTGAAGCGCACATCATTTTCCAAATACGGAAACATCTACAGAAATATTATGAATCAACAGCTGCACCGGAACAAGGTTCCGCAATACGAAACAGAAGCATACAGAACATACAGGAGGGAATTATGTTCAGTTCAATATTAACAGGAATCACTTCATACCTGAGCATCACACAGGTACTTGCATGTACAGCCGCAAGCATCGCCTGCGGCATGATCATAGCACTTGGCTATAAACACACAGAACATCCGAGCAGAAATTTCCTGGTCTCGGTCGTCATCCTTCCGGCAGTTGTACAGATGATCATACTGATGGTTAACGGAAACCTCGGTGTCGGTGTAGCTGTGGCGGGCAGCTTCTCACTGGTGCGTTTCCGTTCGCTGCCGGGCAAAGCAAGTGACATCGTGATCATCTTCCTCGCAATGGGTACAGGCCTGATGACAGGCATGGGATATATCTGGCTGGCAATTGCATGTGCGGTCCTGATCAGTCTTGTGTTTATCTTAACGGCACATCTTCCCGTATTTGATGAGGATCAGAAGATCAGATCCCTCAGGATCACGATTCCTGAAGATCTGGACTACACAACTGTATTTGATGATCTGATGAAGAAATATACAACATCCAGCAGACTCGTAACATCCAAGACAGTCAACCTCGGTACAATGTACCAGCTGACATATGAGATCAGACTGAAGGATGAAAAAGACGAAAAGAAAATGATCGATGAACTGCGGACAAGAAACGGCAATCTCAGCATTGCCTGCGGACATCAGGCTGCTGCAGCCCAGGAACTCTGATATATAACGGACCGGCCGGTCCGTTATTTTTTTCTGGAGCATGTTTATTACGAATGTCAACCTCTGACTTCAGGACAAATGTATGCTATCATTTACGGTGTTTCGAGGTGCATATGAGTTTATTGCTGAAAGAAATTCTGAAAGACAGTACATTGCCGGATGCAATGTATGATGCAGAGATCCGTTCCGTAAAATTCTACAAATCTGACGGACATGCGGAGATCTGTGTGCATACAGCTGATTTTCTTTCGTATTCGGATTATGAAGACCTTCTGGATGAACTGGATACGCTGCTTCAGATGAAGACACTGCTTTATATTGATCCGGAAAACTGCCGTATCCGTACATCGGAGCTGCAGAAGTACCTTGACTCTTTTGCGGCAGCCAATGACAGACTGGCTGTTTACAGCAACGCTGTCATCCGCTTTGAAGAAGCTGACAAAAAGCTGATCTTTATGTTTGCGGATGAGTCGGACTGCGCTATGGGCGGCGATATGCTGCCGAAGCTCCAGGAACTGCTGGATCAGATCGGTCTCAAGGACCTGCACACATTCTGTGAAATGGCAGTCCTCAACGCAGCCGAGATCGGTGAAGTATCCGTGCCTGTACCGTCTGAGAATCCTGCACCCGCACCTGAAAAGCCTGCGAAAAAGAAGTATTACAGACCGAAGCCGGAAAACTATACGGAGCTGAAGCTCAAAGATGCTGATACGCCGATCGAAAATATCAAGTTTGAAGGTGTTGTTTTCAATATCGAGAACTTTGAGATACGCGCAAACAAACATATCATCCAGAGTCTTTCAGTATTTGACGGAGAAGATGCGATCATAGCCAAGCGCTTTGAAGGAAAACTGTTTTCGCGTGAAGAAATCGACGATATCAAAGAAGGCGAACGTATCCGCGTATATGGAAATATCGTCAATGACAAATATGCCAATGACCTTGTCTGTGAAGTGACGCAGATGGAGAAGCTGGACCCTGTGAAGATCACCGATCCTGCAGAACCCAAACGCATCGAACTGCACTGCCATACAAACATGAGTGAAATGGATGCTGTGTGTGATGCGGAAAGTGTTGTGAAATATGCATGGAATCTCGGGCACCGCGGTATTGCGATCACCGATCATGCGGATGTCCAGTCATTTGTGAAAGCATACAATACCGCTTCCAAACTGAAAAAAGGATCCGACAGGGAATTCAAAGTCATCCTCGGATGCGAAGTCAATGCGGTCAATGACCAGCTGACGATCGTCAGAAACGTTACAGATCATAAGCTCGATGATGAACAGTACGTATGCTTTGACCTTGAAACAACAGGTCTGTCCGCAAAATACGATTCGATCATTGAATTCGGTGCCGTCCGCATGAAGCATGGTGCCGTCATTGACAGGATGCAGATGTTCATCAAACCGCCGTTCCCGATCCCTGCATTCATTTCCGCCAAGACGAATATCTCAAATGATATGGTCAAAAATGCCGGAACATTCGCGGAATGTGCGGATGAGATCCTGAACTGGATCGGGGATGATGTGCTTGTTGCGCATAACGCAACATTCGACTACTTCTTCCTGAACGATGAACTCAGAAGGATCGGCAGGGAACCTCTTAAAAACACTGTTATCGATACACTTGATATGTCCAGGGCGATCCTGAAGGAACGCCGTGCATACAGACTGGGCAATATTTCAAGATACTACCATATTCCTTACGATGAAGAAGTTGCTCATAGAGCGGATTACGATGCGGAAGCATTATCCGGTGTTTTTCAGTGCCTGCTCAAGGACGCCAGTGATCTTGGCGCAGTCACAGTCAAGGATCTGCAGGACAAGATCCAGGATGAAAATGCGTTCAAAAAAGTACGCAGATATCATGCCAACCTGCTTGCGAAGAATCATGCCGGATTAAAGGATCTTTACCATCTGGTAACAATATCGAATACGAAGACGCTTGCGGTCATGGGCAAGTCAGCCGGAAAAGAAGCGGCTGAAGTTGTTGCTGAAGCCAGAGTGCTCAAGAAGGATATTGATGCTCACAGGGAAAACCTGATCGTATCTGCCGGATGCTATAATTCGGAACTCTTTGAGATTGCCTGCAACGGTGATGATCTGAGACTGGAAGAATGCATGAAGTGGTATGACATGATCGAACTGCAGCCGCTCAGCAACTTTACGTGTTTTGTTGCGATGGGAAATGTTCCCGACATGAACCGTGTCAAGCAGGTGCAGAAACGCATCATTGAAATGGCTCAGAAACTGCATATCCCGGTATGCGCAACCAGCGACGCGCACTACTGTTCTCCTGATCAGAAGATGTTCAGGGATGTTTATATCATGTCTCAGGGAGTCGGCGGTGCGATCCATCCGCTGTACATCCGTGATGACGCACTGCGTTACCGTACAAAGAATCCCGACCAGCATATCCGCAAGACACAGGAAATGCTGGATGAGTTTGCATGGCTTGATGATGAACAGCTCGTCCGGAAGATCGTGATCGAAGAACCGAACAGGATCTTTGATATGATCGAAGAAGTCAGACCGGTCCCTGCAGGAACATTCCCGCCGACGATCGAAGGCTCCGATGACAAGCTCAGAAAGATCTGCCATGATACCGCTATGAGAATGTACGGCTTTGAAGGCAAAGTTCCGGAATATGTAACAAACAGACTCAACAACGAGCTGGACAATATCATCCGCAACGGTTTCGGAGTGCATTACTATATTGCCCATCTGCTTGTCAAAAAATCGAATGAAGACGGATACGTCGTCGGTTCACGTGGTTCCGTCGGTTCCTCATTTACAGCAACGATGTCCGGCATTACGGAAGTCAATCCGCTTGCGCCGCATTATCTGTGTCCGTCATGTAAATACAGCGAGTTCATCGATGATCCGGGCGTCAAATCAGGATTTGACCTGCCCGATAAAGTTTGCCCGCACTGCGGAGCGATCATGAAGGGGAACGGGCACAATATCCCGTTCCAGACATTCCTTGGATTCAACGCGGATAAAACACCTGATATCGACTTGAACTTCTCAAATGAATATCAGTGGCGTGCACATGCCTTCATCAAAGAAGTCTTCGGCGAAGATCATGCATTCCGTGCCGGAACGATCGGCACCGTGGCAGAAAAGACTGCATACGGTTATGTCAGCGGATACTGCGAGAAGATGAACATCACGAACATGCGCCGTCCGATGCGTGACTACCTGGCAAAAGGCTGCCAGAACGTCAAGCGTACCACCGGTCAGCATCCGGGCGGAATCATCATCATTCCGGAAGAATACGAAGCGGAAGATTTCACGCCGGTACAGTATCCGGCAAACGATCCGACCGCTGACTGGAAGACAACGCATTACGACTTCCATGATATCCATGACAACGTCCTGAAATTTGATATTCTCGGCCACGTCGATCCCACAGCTATGAGACTGATGCAGAATATTGCCGATGTCAAACCGATGGATATCCCGATGAATGACCCCGAAACACTTTCACTGTTCTATGAAGACAGAGCACTGATGGCAAATACAAGCGTTTACCGTCAGGAGACCGGAGCGCTCGGTCTGCCCGAATTCGGCACCCGTACGACCAGAAGGGTTCTCGAAGAAACAAGACCGCATTGTTTTTCCGATCTTGTCATCATCTCAGGTCTTTCCCACGGTACGGATGTCTGGTCAGGCAACGCCCAGGTGCTTGTACAGGAGGGTCATCCGCTGAGTGAAGTCATCGGATGCCGTGACGATATCATGACATATCTTCTGGAAAAGAACCTCGAGCCGATCGATGCCTTCAAAACAATGGAAGACGTCCGTAAAGGCAGAGGACTGAGACCTGACCAGGAAGAAAACATGAAGGCGCACAATGTGCCTGACTGGTATATCGATTCCTGCAAAAAGATCAAGTACATGTTCCCGAAGGCGCATGCTGTTGCTTATGTTATGATGGCAGTCCGCATTGCCTGGTATAAGGTACATGAACCCTGGAACTTCTATATCCAGTATCTGTCACTGCGCTGCGATGCATATGAGATCGAGACCATGACAAAGGATATTCAGACAGTCCGCAACAGAATGGCAGACATCGCTGCTCGTATGGACCGCTTCAGCACCAATCCTGCATCCAACAAGGAACGTTCGCTTTACGATACCCTTGAAGTTGTTGAAGAGATGCTGGCAAGAGGCTACCATATCGGCAATGTTGATCTGTACCGCTCTCTTGCGACAACATTCACGGTCGACCCGAATGATAAAAAAACGATCATTCCGCCGTTCATCGTGATCGACGGTCTGGGTGCCAACGTTGCAAGGTCGATCGAAGAAGCACGCAAAAAGCGTGAATTCCTGTCAAAGGAAGATATTCTGAAACGTACGCAGCTCTCTGCAGCACTTATGAGAAAACTGGAAGTACTGGGCTGTCTTGACGGCCTGCAGGAACGAAACCAGATAAGTCTGTTTTGATTTGACCGTCATCTCACAAGAGCCGTATAATGAAACCATAAAAGTTTGAGAGGGCATAGCTATGGCAAATAAAGATCACAGTCTGGATGAAAAAATCATTGAAGCCGCTCGAAATGAATTTCTGGAAGTCGGATACAGAAATGCTTCTATGCGCAAGATCGCCGCAAGGGCAGGTATTACGACAGGTGCTCTTTATACACGCTATGAAAATAAAGATGTGCTCTTTGCTTCACTTGTTTACGAAACCGGCCTGCTGTTTGAAAAAGAGTTTTCCGCTCTGAAGCCTGAACACTACAGGATCGCGATCAGAGAGGGCAAGTTTTCACAGCTGACAGCACATGAAGCAGGCAAAATCCTCGACATCATTTATGACCACTTCGATGAATGCTATCTGCTGTTCTGCTGCTCCGAGGGAAGCACAGCTGAAAAGTATTATCCGCTGCTTGTCCGCAGCAAAGCCAAGCAGACAGCAAGATTCATGAATGCGAACGGAATGGCCATTCCTGTTGAAACTGTCGAGATGCTGATGGCCGCTCAATACAGTTACTACATTGAGGTACTGAAACGCAAATACACCAAACAGCAGGCAACCGAACTGATCAGAAATGTCATGACATTCTCTGATGCAGGATGGCTTGCCCTGATCAACGATAAATTGTGAAAAAGGCTTGCATATAACACAAAAATACGTTATATTTAGCCAGTAACAAGAGGAGTGCGAGAGCACTCCTTCTAGTTTGTCTGGAGGACTATGGAAAACAGCACGAAGCTAAAAACTCTGATTGAAAATGCATTGGCAGAAAAGCAGATCCGTCTCTATGAACTGAACTGGACGCAGGATCATGTACTGCAGTGCGCAATCACCAAAGACGACGGTACGATGGATCTGGATACATGCGCTGAAGCCAGCGAGCTTCTGTCCGATGTCCTGGATAAAAATGATCTGATTCCCGGAGCATATACTCTGGAAGTCTGCAGTCCCGGCGCCGAAAGGGAGATCAAGGATCTCAATGAACTGAACGGCAAAGAGGATGCCTATGTCTTCATCAGACTGACACATCCTGTCAGAAAGATGAAGGAGTTAACCGGTACGGTCAGATCCTTCAGCAACGGAGTGATCAGTCTGGAATACCGCGATAAAGCAGCGGTAAGAACAGCTGAAATCGAAACAGAAAATATTGAGTTTATCCGCTACGCGGTGAAATTTTAAGAGGAGAAGTTATGGAACTCAAATATAAAGACATGATCAAGGCGCTGAATTCAATTGAAGATGAGCGCAAGATCCCCGAATCAGTCGTCCTTGATGCCCTGAAAGAAGCAATGGCAAAAGCTTATAAGAAGGATGCCGAGCTTTCCGATATTAATGTTGAAGCAGAGATCAATGACAAAAAACAAACGATCGATATCTTTCAGATCTACAATATCGTTGAAGAAGTAGAAGATGATGAACTTGAGATCTCTCTGGAAGAAGCAAGAGAACTGCAGAAGGACGCTGAGCTTGGCGGAACGATCAGAAGAAAGGTCGAGATCACTGAGATGAGCCGTGCTGCTGCAACACTTGCCCGCAATGTCATGCGTCAGAAGATCCGTGAAGCGGAAAAGGTAGCTGTATATAACGAATACATTGACCAGAAGGACGAAATGGTACTCGGTGTTGTTGAATCCGTCAAAGACAAGTTCACGCTTGTCAACCTCGGAAAGACCGTTGCCATGATGCCCAGAAGCGCTGAGATCCCGGGTGAACGCCTGGTTGAAGGACAGCGTCTGAGAGTCGTGATCACAGAAGTCAACAAAGATACAAAGGGTTCACAGGTACTCGTATCCAGAGCTGATCCGATGCTCGTCAGAAGACTGTTTGAAAAAGAAGTGCCTGAGATCTTCCAGGGAACGATCGAGATCAAAGCGATCGCACGTGAAGCTGGCGAACGCACAAAGATGGCTGTTCTGAGCCACAATCCCGATGTCGATCCGATCGGTGCATGCATTGGTCAGAGAGGTGCGCGTGTCCAGGAGATCATCGATGAACTCCATGGTGAAAAGATCGATATCTTCCAGTGGAACGATGACATTACGCAGCTTGTCAAGAATGC
>DMBB01000265.1 GCA_003446295.1 Erysipelotrichaceae bacterium | reverse complement strand
GTGTATATTGCAAAGGTAAAATCCAATTTATTGCAAAATGAAATTCCAATTTATTTCAATCAAGAAATCCAATAAATTTCAAATAAAAATCTAATAGAACTATTCCAGTTTTCTGTCATGAGAATTCCAATTAATGCCATAAAAATCCAGTCAGAGTATGTCACGCAATAAAGGATGCGCGTCTGTAAATTTGAAAGGAGATCGCATATTTGATCTCCTTCTTTTCGTCAGTTAGTATTGTCCGGATTTTTGAGTGATTCAGCTTCTTTCTGTATATTCTGTCGGATCAGGCGTTTTACTTCTCCCTGAAACGAAGTGCCGGAGTTCCACCTCATCTTTGACTCAGCCCATTTTATAATGTCTTCATCTGTTTTTTTATTCAGCTTAAGCTTGTACTGCTTTGTATGAAAATCATCATAATACCGCTGCTGATCAACACGCTGCTGTTCTTCGTATGTCCGTCTTTTTCGGCGCATATTCAAAGCCTCTCATTTCTTTGTCGGTGTACACCGACAGTTTTTTTGAATGAACCCTAAAAGGGAAGATCTTCATCACTGATTTCATAAAATGGCTTCTCTTCGCAGAAGTATGAAGTACGCAGTTCATCATCAAGTATTCTTGCGTCCCGGCACACATGGAGATATTCTTCCGCATATACTTCGATGATCGAAAGACATCCGCTCAAATCAAGCACTCCTCCGAACAGATTATCTGTAATATGGTATTGTTCCAGTTCACCCTCAATGACATTTCTGAGTATCAATGCACTTTCTGCAGCTTTTTTGTAACACTCCATAAGATCCAGAAGATGTTCTTTGGTTTCTTTGCATTCCAGAAATACACCATGCCCGATATACCATTCCTGACCTTCTTTTATAACTGCGTCAGAGTAATCCTTTTCTACGATCTTTCTGACTTTCTCATCTGTTGCCCTCATTGATTGAATTCCTCCATTTCATTCAGAAGATATTCCTTATCTGTAAGATTCAGAAACTGTCCGCAGCCAATGTACCAATCATGCCCTTCTTTCAGTTCTGAATTGATATAATCGGTTTCCGGAATCATCCGGAGTTTATTTATGTTTACGCTCATTTTCACTCTCCATGTTTTTGAACATCTGTGAAAGGCTGGAATGCTTGAAACGCCAGTCCTCTCCGGGAAACAGAATGAGATGGCAATGATGCGTCACCCTGCCGATCATGGCTTTTGTCATCTTCGGATCAATCAGTATTTCCTGCCATTCTGAAAACTCTTTGTTTGTATTCAGAATAAGAACCTTCCGCTCATAGATTTCACTGATCAGGTCAAATAAAAGCTGCGCGCCTGTCAGATCGTACGGAACATAACCGAACTCATCAAGAATCAGTATCTCCGCGTCGTTCACCTTCTCTTTGAAGTGGCTCAGACGTCCTGATTTGCGGGCTTCTGTAAGCTTGTTGATCAGATCTGCTGTACGATAATAGCGCACCCCAATGTCGTTCATACAGGCTTCTATGGCTATACAGATGGATAACATTGTCTTCCCGGTTCCGGTATTCCCGTACATCAGTACGTTTTTCCTCTCTTTGAAGAATTTCAGATCACAGAATTCAGCCAGTGACAGTTCCTTGGGAAATATCACTTCGCTGCTGTCAAAATCTTCAAACGATTGTGTATAT
Organism: Erysipelotrichaceae bacterium; assembly: GCA_003446295.1. The sequence continues at coordinate 2,985 of DMBB01000265.1, read as the reverse complement.
GGGATGTTTGCACTGCGCAGCTTGGACGCAATCCGGGCTTCGCGGCGCGATTTCACTTCCGAATCGAACAGTCTGATCAGATAATCCTGATTGGTTTTTCCTTCGGTCACCATTGCACGCTCAGCCATTCTGGCTGAAAGTTTCAGCTGTTTGCACAGCGCTGCTATTTCTTTCTGTGTTTCAGTCATTGTCTTTTCCGGTACTGTTCATTGCCTTTCTGAGAAGAAGATCGAACTTTCTGATATCGCTGTCTTTTTCTTCATTCTGATAATTCCTGCAAGATATTCCGAACATCCGCTGTGCAGATAATGCAAGATCATGCGGATCGTATTTTCTTTCCGCTGCCGCACGTAAACAGAGCTTTCTCACTGCCTCGAAACCGTGACTTTCATACAGATCAGCCATAATACCTAAAGCTTCTGCTCTGTCCTCATCGCTCATCTGAAACAGATATATCTTCATTTCATCCGGCAACAGTTCACGGAAGCCTGAATTCAGAAATGATTTCGGCTTTTTGGACATGGTTCTGAGATACGGCCCCCATTCAATGGAAATCATCTCTTCATTTCCGTAAAGCCTTCTGTGTACCGCAATCTGTGTTCTCAGATCTCTCTCAAGCACTGTGACAGATGAAGAGGTCAGTTTCACCAGAACTGTTTCTCTTTCGTGTTCCGGGGAAGCAGAATAGGTATATCTGCCGATTTTAAACAATCCGGTTTCTCCCGTTGTACAGCTGATCAGTGCGGACAGATCAAAATGTTTTGACGGCAGCGGAAGAAGGAATTCCCGGTCTTTCTGAAACAGTTCAATGATTCTGATCTGGTGAATATAGTGCAGCTCCTCCTCCAATCTGGAAACACATTTGTTCAGGGTCTCCTGATTATATTCATTCAGATCATTGAACTGCGGCAGAGGGACGAAGAAGTTGCGCCGTATATTGCCGACGTGTGCTTCAACGGAGCCTTTCTCATTCCCGGCGCTTCTGTTCATGAATACAGGATGGATACGATAGTGCTCGCAGAACCGTATGAATCTTTCGGTCATCTTCCGCCCGCCGCCTTTAATTACTTCACTTACCATGGTTGACGCATTATCAAACCATATGGCAGAAGGAACACCATTGATGAACCGGAATATGATATCCAGACCTTCCAGAAGACACTCAGTGTTTTCGCCATAAGTCAGTATTGCGAATGCGGCGTTACTGTATGGAAATGTCATAACCAGTTCATGTCCGCTGATCAGTTTGCCGTTTTCCTCAAAGAGAACATCTCCGAAGTCAGCCTGTGCAGTGCCGGGATCATGGATCAGGGGTATCATGGCTTTCTGTTTCTTCAGATTCAGTTCTTTCTTTTTCTTACGGACATAATTATTGACCGTACTGTAAGAACAATTGAAATCAGGATCCAAGTCCTTCAAACGGTTATATACGCGTCTGGCGGTGTGTCTTTGCTTATAAGGCATACCCGCATCAGAAAGCAGCCAGCTGTCTATCAAAGGAATCCATGGTTCAAGAACAGACGGACGAACAGGTTTTGACAATGGCACAGAAGGATTGAAATCATCCATCTCAAGATATTTTCTGACCGTTCTGTAATCCCGGCGAAATTTCCTGCATATCTCTGCTATGGATGCGTGCATGCGGAAACGCATGAAACGGATCTCTTTGATTTCCTCTAAGTCAAGCAATTCATGTAAACCTCCGAAGTCATCTTACCGAAAATATGTGTTATAGCGGATCAGCTGTCCTAAAATGAGAGTAACCAGCTCTCATTACAAGAAAAATGAGAGTTGACAGCTTTCAGAAAAAGATGGAGGGCCAGGATGAAATACTACGGATTTTACAGTGCGGATGAAGATTTGCCTGATGACTACACTGATCAGTACACACTGTTTCTTGACAGTTATTACAGAGGCTTTATAGCTGTATTCGAAAACCGAACAACGCATGCCATCCGTATCAAAAACGGCAATCATATCAAAACACTCGGACTCAGTCAGAATGAATTGTCGGCTGTTGAAAAGAAAGTCTATCCCAGTCAGTTGAATGATGAGATTCATTACCGGCTGCTTCTCAGAATAGCTGATCATACAGGTGCAGAATCCACAATCATTTTCAGAAGTATTCTGGATCTTGGCACACATGAGCAATATGCAGATAAAACTTACCGGGAACTTGTGAAAAAGGGATTACATCTGAAATTCGTGAATGGAGCAGTGCTGAACTCAGACAACTTTTACAGTGATGGAATGATTGATCCGGCGACAGAACGGCTTATGGGCAGGCTGATCCGGTCCGCATTGCAGGAAGCAGATGAAAAGCAGAAGCTGCCTGCAAGACTGACAGATCTTACGAATGCGGAAAAAAAACGAAAGCCATACATCTTATCAGCCAAAGAGAAAGAGCTCTGGTGAAGACAGGCGAAATCATCAGGGAGATCAATACTCTGTTTGGTGTGGCAGAGAGTACGTCATACCGATGGCTGAAAGAGTATCATACACGTCATAAAAACAACGAGTGACCTTCATTTTGAGATCACTCGTTTTTAACAGATAACACATCGGATGTCCATTATAAATCATTGGATTTTTCTTTGAAATAAATTGGATTTTTTCTTTGAAATTTCTTGGATTTCCATTTTGCATTTTTTTGGATTTTCTGTTTGAAATATACAATTCCGGCAACAGGAGCAGGGTACAATGCAGTAGTGATGGAAAAAAGAAATGACGCACGCAGCGTCATTTTTCAATATTCTTTGCGGGCAATGACCTTTTCGGAAACTGCCATGGAAATTGCCAGTATGACAAGTACGATGATACACAGGATTACGGCAAGAACCGTAGGATTGATGTTCTGAAAGAAGTCTTTTGCAGGTCCGAGATCAATACCGAACATGTTCATGATACCGCCGAGTCCCAGCACTGCCAGAAGCAGGACACCGTATACAAGGAACTGCATTGTCTTGCCTTTTTCACTGTCAAACG
>DMBB01000301.1 GCA_003446295.1 Erysipelotrichaceae bacterium | reverse complement strand
GCAGGCAGAACTTGACTTCTACGCGTTTGTAAAAGAACAAGGATTATAACAAATAAGAACAGCACGGAGCGATCCGTGCTTTTTTGAAGGGTACTGATAAAACTGCATGAATTTAAATGAAAATATACGTCAAAATAAATTTAATGATTCTAAACTTTTTGTTTAAAAATATATTGCGCACCTGCCTGTTTTCTGTATAATAATCATGGTTTGATAAAAACAAATCAAAAGGTTAGTAATTGTAAACAAAAGGAGGCGGAAATGTACGATATCGGATCAAGAATCAAAGCATTACGCACGAAGAACGGTCTTACCTTAGAAGAGCTGGGATCGCGTACAGAACTGACCAAGGGATTTCTGTCTCAGCTGGAGCGCAATCTGACATCGCCGTCGCTGACAACATTGGAAGACATTGTCGAAGCACTGGGCGTGTCCATGTCGAAATTCTTTGCGGATGACGATGAAGAACAGATCGTATTCACGAAGGATGACATCTTCGTTGATGAACAGGAGGAACGAACGATCAATTGGATCGTTCCGAATGCTCAGAAGAACAAAATGGAACCTCTGATCCTGCAACTTGAACCCGGGTGCAGTTCGAAAGAGATCGAACCGCATGACGGAGAGGAGTTCGGCTATGTGCTTCAGGGAAGGATCCAGATCAGAAGGGAAAGTGATTCCCGGAAACTGATCGTAAAAAAAGGGGAAACATTCTACATCAAAGGAAACGAATCACACTGTTTAGTCAATACGGGACAGGCTGCAGCGAAAGTGCTGTGGATCAGCACTCCGCCGATTTTCTGAAGGGGATAAACAAATGAAAAAACTGATTGAAGTAAAAAACGTTGTCAAAACATTTGACAGCACGGTCGTTCTGAAGGGGATCTCCCTGGACATTTATGAGAATGAATTCGTCACGCTGCTTGGCCCGTCCGGCTGCGGCAAGACGACACTGCTGAGAATCATTGCCGGATTCCTGGACGCAACCGAAGGACAGGTCATGATGGATGGTGAGGATATCGCACAGATTCCCGCATATAAAAGAGATGTCAACACGGTGTTCCAGCATTATGCGCTGTTCCCGCATCTGGATGTCTATGACAACATTGCGTTCGGCCTGAAGATCAAAAAGCAGGCAAAGGATATCATCGACCAGAAAGTTATGCGAATGATCTCTCTGGTAGGTCTGGAAGGCTTTGAACACAGAGATGTTACAAGCATGTCCGGCGGTCAGCAGCAGCGTGTTGCGATCGCAAGAGCACTTGTCAATGAACCGAGAGTCCTTCTGCTTGACGAATCGCTGTCTGCTCTTGATAAAAACCTGAGAAAAGAAATGCAGCTGGAACTGAAAGAGATTCAGAGAGAAGTAGGCATTACCTTTATCTTCGTTACGCATGACCAGGAAGAAGCTCTGACCATGTCCGACAAGATCGTCATTATGAAAGACGGTGAGATCGAACAGATCGGCACGCCTGTCCAGGTCTACAACGAACCGGTCAATGAATACTGTGCAAGATTCATCGGCGACTCCAATATCATCGACGGAACCATGATCAAAGACAGACTCGTCCGCTTCGATGATGTTGACTACGAATGCGTAGACTACGGATTTGATAAAGATGAAGCAGTTGATATTATGATCCGTCCGGAAGACATTGACATCGTCCCGAGAAACAGAGGTCTGCTGAACGGCGAAGTCAAGTCAGTGCTGTTCAAGGGCGTGCACTATGAGGTGATCGCAGAAACAGCTTCCGGTACTTCCAAGACTGTTACGATGCATATCACTAAGAACCAGGACGTTTCCAATGAAGAAGCCGGTGAAAAGATCAGTGCTTCCAGCTTCTATATGGACCTTGAAGACGTTTCTTCTCTGACAGATTCAGAAGTCATTGCCCGTGCAAACGCACAGGCATGGAACAAGGATGATGAGTTCGTGTCACTGACAAAAGTCCAGTATGATGTGAAGCCGGAAGTCGGTACATATCCCTGCGTATTCACAACTGATGCCGGAACAACGATCAGGATCAACATCAATGTTGTGCAGCCTCAGGTCATCGAAGATGAATCCAATGAGGAAGGCATCCAGGCATTTGATTTCTACAGAACAGCTGATGAGATTAAGGAATCCGTAGCTCTGGATACAGACCTGATCAGATGGGCAGACGCATATGCATGGAATATCGAAGATAATTCCAGAGTCGAGATCTGGGATGTGAAATATGACTTCGATGATGAAAACATCACAGAAGGAGATTATCAGATAACATTCTCCACACAGGGCCGTGAGATCAAGATCGAAACAACTGACAGGATCGAAGAAGGTCAGAAGATCGGTCTGAAGTGGAATCCGGAAGATATCCATGTCATGAGAAAGATGGGGTAACCTGAAATGAAGTCTTTCAGCAAAATGGTCTATCCCTATGTGTTCTGGGCAATAGCCATGATCGTTGCGCCGATGCTGATGCTGGTCCTCTATGCATTTACAGTCAAAGGCAACAGCGTTCTGACATTCCAGTTCACAATTGAAAACTTTGTCCGCTTCTTCTCGGACCCGGTATTCCCCGGCGTTCTGTGGAGAAGCCTGAAGCTTGCGGTCGTTACGACGGTGATATGCATTGCTGTCGGATATCCGAGCGCATATATTATTGCAAAACTGAAGCCGAATTCTCAGGCACTGATGATCCTTCTGATCACATTGCCTACCTGGATCAATATGCTTGTCCGTACTTATGCCTGGAGAGGTATTCTTGGTCACCTCAGCATGAGCGGAGAACTGAAGGTCTATATCGGTATGCTGTATAACTTCCTGCCGTTCATGATACTTCAGATCTATACAGCGCTGTCGAAGATCGATCCCAATCTGATCGTCGCTGCACATGACCTGGGAGCGAACAACCGTGAGACATTCCGCAGAGTGATCCTTCCGCTGTCTCTTCCGGGCGTTGTAAGCGGAATTACCCTGGTATTCCTGCCTGCGGTATCCAGCTTCTTCATCCCGAAACTGCTC
>DMBB01000218.1 GCA_003446295.1 Erysipelotrichaceae bacterium | reverse complement strand
CTTTTTCTGTGAAAAAGGAATGATGTTTGACGGACACAGATTTGTCGAACAGGCGATCGAAAACGGCGCAAAGGTCATCGTGCACTCTGAACCGATCGCCAACAAGCATCCGGATATCACCTATATCCGTGTGAAGGATGTCAATTCCGTATTCAACCGTGTGGCTGATGCGTTCTACGGATATCCCTCTCATCGTCTGAATATGTTCGGCGTGACAGGCACAAACGGAAAGAGCTCCACAGCCTGCATCATCAGGGATATCCTGAATGATTATTCTCCGACAGGCTATATCGGAACGATCTCCATCGCGTATGGAAACGTCAAGCTTCCGCCGCTGCTGACGACGCCGAACATTGATGACCTGCATGGTCTCTTGAGTGATATGGTGGCTGCCGGCATCAAGAACTGCGCGCTTGAAGCAAGCTCGATCGGCATTGAACAGGGCAGAGTCGACAGCATCGATTTTGATGCGGCGATCTTTACGAACCTGACGCATGACCATCTGGATTACCATGGAACGATGGAGAACTACTTTGCCGCAAAGAAAGAACTGTTTGACAATCTGAAGCCGGAAGCAGTTGCGATCACCAATGCGGATGATCCGTACGGCATGAAGATCGTCGCTGACTGCAAATGTCCTGTCGTTACATACGGCATCGACAACGATGCCGATTACCGTGTCACGAAATATCAGCTGATGAAAGACAAAACGGTCTTCACGCTGAAATGCAACGGCATGGAATACGAGATGGAAACAAATCTCGTGGCGAAGTTCAATATCTACAATCTGGTAGGCGCCATCGCCGCACTGAACCAGAAAGGACTCAGCATCACCCAGATCCTTGAGAAGATCGGACATATCCATCAGATCGAAGGACGCATGGAGCGGATCAATCTCGGCCAGCCGTTCAGCATTCTCGTTGATTTTGCACACACGCCGGACGGCATTACGAAACTCTGCTCATACGCCGCTGCCATTACCAAGAAAGACAACCGAATCATTGCCGTGACCGGTTCGGCCGGCAAGCGCGATACCGCAAAGCGCCCGGTATTCGGACAGATCCTCGATAAATACGCGGACATGATCATTCTGACCGAAGACGATCCGCGCGATGAGCAGATCATCGATATCTGCAACTCCATCGCTTCGGGCATCAAGCATACGAATTACATCATCGTGGAAGACCGGTATGACGCGATACGCCAGGCGATCGAAATGGCGGAAAGCGGAGACTGCGTGCTGCTGATGGGCAAAGGCGACGAAAAATTCATCTACCGTGAATACGGAAGAGAACCATATGAAGGTGATGATGCGATCGCTGTTGAAATACTGAAAAAGTACTGTCTTTAGGAGGTTGAACATGAAACGCAGCAAGTACATTGACCACACACTGCTGAAAGCAGATGCCACAAAGGAAATGATCCTGAAACTGTGCAGCGAAGCAAAGGAATATGACTTTGCGTCTGTCTGCGTCAATCCGTGCTGGATCGAAACAGCCAAAGAAGCACTGAAAGGCTCCGATGTCATGACATGCGTTGTCATCGGTTTCCCGCTGGGTGCCATGACGACAGCCGCCAAGGTATTTGAAGCGAAGGACGCTGTTGAACGCGGCGCAGATGAAGTCGATATGGTCATCAATATCGGAAAACTCAAGGATCAGGACGATGCCTATGTCACGGAAGAGATCAGGGCGATCAAGGAAGCTGTCGGAGACCATACGCTCAAGGTGATCATTGAGGCATGCCTGCTGAACGATGAGGAAAAGGTCCGCGCCTGCAAGGATGCAGAAGCTGCAGGAGCTGATTTCGTGAAGACAAGCACGGGATTCTCACTGCACGGGGCAACGATCGAAGATGTCAGACTGATGAAGGAAACAGTCGGCGACCGTCTGAAGGTCAAGGCTGCCGGAGGCGTCCGCACTGCTGAAGATATGGATCAGATGATCGCAGCAGGGGCTGAGCGCATCGGAACAAGCGCAGGGATCAAACTGATGTAAATGAAACGGGATGCAGTACGCATCCTTTTCTTTGTGCTGAAGCACAGAAAACCGGCAGATGTTCTGAAATATGCCGTTGCATTTGAGAAAAGTGTTTGATAGTATATTAAGTGCTTTCGCGTACGGAAAGGGGGGTTGAAAATGTCCAGAGTTGTTGTGAAAGAAAATGAGAATCTCGATGATGCACTGCGCCGCTTCAAGCGTCAGGTATCTCGTAATGGAACCCTTGCCGAAGCGCGCAAGAGAGAGTATTACGTAAAGCCGGGCGTCAAAAAGAGACTCAAGCGTGAAGCTGCACGTAAGAACAGAAAACGCAAGTAATCGGAAAAAGAAGCAATGCTTCTTTTTTTGTACATCAGTTTGATGTGCATTATAATGAACATTGTGAAGGAGGCTTCCCTTGGAAACTCATACAATACATTTTGAAGGAATGACTGCCGCCCAGGCACAATGCTTCTCAGGCAGTCAGGATAAAAATCTGAATACACTGTCAGAACTGTTCGGCACGGATATCATTTTCCGGAATGATACCGTTGCATTCAAATGTGATGACGAACAGAAAGAACAGATCTCCCTGGCCGTGCATGCGCTCTACCAGGTTGCCGCAAAGGAAAGATCACTGACGACCAGTGACGTGATCTATGCCTACCGCATGGCTCTGAAGGGCAAACAGGCCGAATTTGAAGAATTATCATCCGTCGTCGTCGGACGCACGCTGTCCGGCAGACCGATCATGCCCAAAACAGCCGGTCAGCTGGCACTTGTGAAAGCGATGCAGACATATCCGATCGTATTTGCCATCGGTCCTGCGGGAACAGGCAAGACATATCTGGCGGTCATACAGGCAGTTTCCATGCTGAAAAAAGGCGATGTCAAGAGGATCGTCCTGACCCGTCCGGCAGTTGAAGCAGGTGAAAACCTGGGATTCCTTCCGGGAGACCTCAAGGAGAAGGTCGACCCGTACCTGACGCCTCTGTATGATGCGCTCCATGATATGCTGGGCAATGAGCAGACAGACCGTCTGATCGAAAAGGGCTCGATCGAGATCGCACCTCTGGCTTATATGCGCGGACGCACGCTGGATGATTCGTTCGTCATCCTGGATGAAGCACAGAATACAACGCCTTCACAGATGAAAATGTTCCTGACGCGTCTAGGCATGCATTCCCATATGGTCATCAACGGAGACGTGACGCAGATCGACCTCAAATACGGATCAGTCAGCGGACTGATCGAAGCATCAGAAATTCTGAAAAACATCAAAGAGATCGGAATGATCAGACTCAGCGGGGATGATGTCGTGCGTCATCCGCTGGTTCAGAAGATCATTGAAGAATACGAGAAAGCAGGCAGATAATGGAAATCACACTGATCAACAGAACCAATCAGGATATGGAGCAGTACGCTCCTCTGTTTCATGAAATCGCAGCTTCCGCCGAAAAGGTACTGGAGCTTGATGATGCATGTATCATCAGCGTGACTTTTGTGCGTTCTGCTGCGATCCACCGCATCAACCGTGACTACAGGGGAATCGACCGTCCCACGGATGTCATCAGCTTTGCGGTCAGGGATGATACAGACGGATTTGAAGATGTTGAGGAAGAGATGGATCTCGGAGACATCTTCATCAATATCGATTATGCGCGCCGCCAGGCAAAAGAATACGGGCACAGTGAGAAACGGGAGATCTGCTTCCTCTTCACACATGGCCTGCTGCACTGTCTGGGGTATGACCATATGACGGAAAAAGACGAAAAAGAAATGTTCGGACTGCAGGACAGGATCCTTGATCCGATCGTGAGCAGGACATGAAGCATAAGTTTCTTCCGGCATTCAGAGGACTGTTTTCGGACGGCTGGAAGGATCATGGCATCCGTACACAGATGATCCTTGCCGGACTGGCGGTATGTGCTGCTTTTATTCTGCGCTTAAGTGCGATGGAGTGGTGCGCAGGGATCATATGCGCGGGAATGGTGATCGCTGCAGAGATCCTGAATACCGCAGTCGAAAAACTGTGCGATCTTTATTCGGAACAATATGATGAAAGGATCCGGGTGATCAAGGACCTGGCAGCCGGTGCGGTGCTTGCGGCATCGATCGCTGCCATGGCGGTCGCATTGATCATTCTGGCAAAACATATCGGAGGCTTGTTATGACAAAGGATGAACTGATCAGCGAAGCGTTCAAAGCGATGGAAAACGCATATGCGCCATACTCGAACTACCATGTCGGAGCATGTGCTGAGACAACGGACGGAAAACTGTTCTATGGGGCAAATGTTGAAAATGCTTCATATGGCGCAACGATCTGCGCAGAACGCAACGCAGTATTTGCGGCATATTCCAACGGCTACCGCAAAGAACAGATCAAAGCACTGGCGATCGTCAGTGACGGAGACAGGATCGCGGCACCATGCGGCATCTGCCGCCAGGTGCTCTGTGAACTGGTCGGACAGACGATGCCGATCTATCTCTCAAACGGCAGTGACGAAATGGTCACCTGCATTGAACAGCTGCTTCCGATGCAGTTCGGACTGGAGGATGTGATCCGATGAAGAGCGGTTTCGTGGCTTTGGCAGGCAGGCCGAATGCCGGCAAGAGCACGCTTCTGAACGGCCTTCTTTCGGAAAAGATCGCGATCGTCTCCAGCAAGCCGCAGACAACCAGAAGCCAGATCCGCGGTATTCTGACGACTGCTGAAGGCCAGATCGTATTTACCGATACACCCGGCATTCATAAGGCAAACACCCGTCTGGAAAGCAGGATGAACAAGGAAGCTGCCGATGTGATCCAGGGGGTCGATGTGATCTATCTGGTCGTTGACGGCACCAGAACGTTCGGAACAGGTGATGAGTATGTGCTGCGCATGGTGAAAAATGCCGGCGTGCCTGTTTTTCTGATCCTCAACAAGATCGATCAGATGAAAAAGGAACGTGTGCTGAAGGTACTGCAGTCCTGGCAGTCCAGATATGAATTCGCGGAATTCTTTCCGCTGTCTGCACTGAAGCAGAATGATTTTACGGACCTGATCACAACAACGATGAATTATCTCCCGGAAGGGGACTATATGTACCCGGAGGAGATCACAAGCGACGGCCCGATCAAGTTCCGCATTGCTGAGATCATCCGTGAAAAGATCCTGATCTGCACGGAGGAGGAAGTTCCGCACGCCTCGGCAGTCGTCGTGGAAACGATGGAGACCGAGAACGATGTCTGCTATATCCAGGCACTGGTGCTGGTGGAAAAGCAGGGACAGAAGGGCATCCTGATCGGCAAGCAGGGGAGCATGCTGATGAAGATCACCTCCATGGCAGCCAAAGAGATCGGCCAGCTGCTAGGCATGAAGACCGAGCTTGAGCTGTTTGTGCGCGTAGAAGAAGAATGGCGTGACCGTGACGCAAGGATCACGGAATACGGATACGGAAATATCGATGAATGATGTTACACAGGCAATCATCCTGAAGCAGACGGATTACCGTGAACGGGCAGCGCTGGTCACTGTTCTGACGGAAGACTACGGCAAACTCACGCTGAGCGCGGAAGGGGTCAGAAAGCTTACCAGCAAAAATGCCGGTGCGCTGATCACATGCACAAAAGCTGCTGTAACGATCGATTACAGCGAGGGACGCACGATGTTCCGCCTGAAGAATGCCCGGACGGTCAAGGCGTACAGGAATATACACGCTGACCTCATTCTGTCAGCAGCAGCGGGCGTGCTCAGTGAGATCGCGGATCAGATGACGTATACCGATCATGATATCGCTTCAGCAGTCAAAACATATGCTTTGCTGGAGGAAGCGCTCGATCTGCTGGAAAACAATGAGAAGTCCGATACCGTGCTGGCTCTGTTTCTTTCGACCATGATGAAAAACGCCGGCATGAGTCCCAATGTTGATGAATGCGTGATGTGCGGACGTCCCAATGCCGCAGCTGTTTCGGTCAGGGATGGAGGATTCCTGTGCGACAGATGCGCGGCGCAGGCAGGTATCCCGCCGCGCTCCGTGACGGAACTGAAACGGTTCAGGCTCGTCTCAAAAGCAGAGCTCAGGCACTATCCCATCGTGAAGGAAAGCACTGAGCATACGATCGGCGAACTGGCTGTTCTGCTTGAAATATTGAATCGTCATGCGGGTATTGAAATCCGCAGTTTTTCCTTATTCCAAAGGGTTTTCCATTGAACGGGACCCCGGTTGGTGCTATACTTCGAATATTAGCGTACTAGAAAGGATACGGTATTTTCATGGAGAAAACATTCGATAAAATTGTTTCACACGCTAAAAATACGGGCTTTGTATTCCAGGGTTCCGAGATTTACGGCGGACTTTCAAACACGTGGGACTACGGTCCGTACGGCGTTATGCTGAAAGATCACATCAAGCGTGCATGGCAGAAGAAATTTATACAGGAAGATCCCAACAATGTTGAAATACAGGCAGCGATCCTGATGAATCCGAGAGTCTGGGAGGCTTCCGGACATCTGAAGGGATTCTCAGATCCTCTGATGGACTGCAGACAGTGCAAGACAAGACACAGAGCAGACCAGCTGATCGAGACCTTCACAAACGGCGAAGTTTCGCCGGAAGGCTGGACAAATGAACAGATGGAGAACTATATCCACGAACACCATATTCCGTGTCCGGACTGCGGTGCGCATGATTTCACACCGATCCGTCAGTTCAATCTGATGTTCAAAACATTCCAGGGTACACTGGAAGACGCCAAGAGCACGATCTATCTGAGACCGGAAACGGCACAGGGCATGTTCGTTGATTTCAAAGGCGTACAGCGTGCCTACAGAAAGAAACTGCCGTTCGGTATCGGCCAGATCGGCAAATCATTCCGCAATGAGATCACACCGGGCAACTTTATTTTCCGTACACGTGAATTCGAGCAGATGGAAATGGAATTCTTCTGCAAGCCGGGTACAGATGATGAATGGTTCCCTTACTGGCGTCAGTTCTGCATGGACTGGATCCTGAGTCTGGGCGGCAATCCGGAAAACCTGCGTTTCCGCGATCATGAAAAGGAAGAACTCAGCTTCTATTCCAAGGCTACAACGGATATCGAATACAGATTCCCCTGGGGCTGGGGCGAACTGTGGGGCATTGCCGACAGGACAGACTATGACCTGGGACAGCACCAGAAATTCTCCGGAGAGAATATGGAATATCTCGATCCGACAACGAATGAGAAATACCTGCCGTATGTCGTTGAACCGGCAGTCGGCGTAGAACGTCTGTTCTTCATGTTCTTCACGGATGCATATGATGAAGAAACACTTGAAAACGGCGATACACGTATCGTTATGCATTTCCATCCGGTACTCGCACCTGTCAAGGCTGCGATCCTGCCGCTGAGAAAGAAGTACGGTGATCTGGCAAAACAGATCAGAAAAGATCTCTCTTATGACTTTGAATGCGATTATGACGAAGCCGGCTCGATCGGCAAGCGCTACCGCCGTCAGGATGAGATCGGCACACCGTTCTGCATTACGATCGATGAACAGTCTCTTGAAGACGGAACAGTCACGATCCGCTACCGTGATTCCATGGCTCAGGAACGCATGACTGTTGAACAGGTAAGAGAAAAGATCAAGCAGGAAATCCGTTTCTGAGACGGAGGAAAGGACATTGATGCCGAGGATCAGTGAACAGGAAATCAGTGAGCTGCGTTCAAGGGCAGATATTGTAGATGTGGTCGGACACTATCTGCAGCTGCACAGGAAAGGGAAGTCCTATGTAGCCCTGTGTCCGTTTCATGATGACCATTCACCGTCGATGTCAGTGTCACCGGAACGGCAGATCTATAAATGCTTTGTCTGCGGTGCCGGAGGCAATGTGTTTTCGTTCGTCCAGAATTATGAAAAAGTCAGCTATCCGGAAGCGGTTGCGAGGGTAGCGGACCTGGTTGGTTTTGAATTGTCCGAAAAACCGGAAGCCATCAGCAAACCTTCGGATCCGTACAAGGAAAGACTCTATGACCTGATGAATGAAACGGTCCGTTTCACGATGTATCAGATCAATACGGCTGAAGCCTCCCTTGAGAAGAATTATCTTGAAGACAGAGGTCTGGATGAAGAGCTCCGTCAGAAATTCGAGATCGGCTTTAATCCGGGCAATGACCAGCTTTATAAATTCCTGAAAGCAAAGGGATACGAAGACAGCGACATGACTGCCTGCAACGTCATCCGTGTCTCACCATCCGGCGTCCATGATGTCTTTGCCCAGAGGATCACATTCCCGATCCATGATCCCTCCGGCAATCCGATCGGTTTTTCTGCCCGTACGATCAATCCTGACAACAGCTCCAAGTACATCAATACGAATGATACGGTGCTGTTTCATAAAAGCGATGTCGTATACAACAGCCACAGGGCAAGAAATGAAGCGAGAAGAAGCGGCAGGATCTATGTGTGCGAAGGCGTAACTGACGTCATTGCGTTTGCCAGAGCAGGCATGGACAACGCGGTATGCACGCTCGGTACATCCTGTACGGAGAATCAGATCCGGCAGATCAAGCGGCTGTCCAGAAAGGTCGTCTTCTGCTATGACGGTGATGATGCCGGTCAGTCCGCAACCTTGAGGGCTGCCAAAATGGCACGCCGGGAAGGCTGTGATGTGACGATCATCGATAACCGCACAGGCCTTGACCCGGATGAACTGATCCGTTCCCGCGGAGCGGAGGCATTGAAGCAGATGGTCTCAAATGAGATCAGCTGGATGGAGTTTGTACTTGCTTATCTCCGGAAGCATACAAACATGTCAAATTATCTGGAGAAAAAAGAAATGGTGAAAAAAGCTCAGGCGGAGATCGCCGAGCTTGATGATGAATTAGACCGGCAGCACTTTACAAAGGAGCTTTCCGAAATGACCGGTTTCCGGATCGAGTATACGCCCGGGAACCATAAGCGTATCTATACGACGGAAACACTTCAGAAGGCAGGTGCGCCGGACGGTACAAGGCAGGCTGAGGACCTGATCCTGGCAATGATGCTGAACAGTTCCCAGGCCTGCAGAAGATTTGAAGAACGACTCGGCTTTTTGCCTGAAGCCGATCGGAATGCAGCAGCGATGATGCTCGTAGATACAGGACGTAACAGTGTTATCGACGCAGCGGCGCTCATTGACAGTACATCTGATGTCAAAATGAAGGAACTGATCGCATATATCGCATCAACGGCAGAAGATATGCCATATGATGAAAAGATCATGGACGGAGCGATCAGAAAGATCATGATCAGTGTCAAAAGCGCCCAGGCTGACGCATTCCGTGATTCACTGCAGCAGCCGATGAACGCGGAGAGCTTTGCAGTGATCTCGCGCGAGTATCAGGAATGTCTGAGAGATCTACGGAGGTATATTGATGAAGACAACAGCGAACAACCCATTGAATGAGACAGAAGAAACACCTGAAGAAAACAGTGTTCTCTCAGCAAAAGCAGTACGTAAGGCAATCCGCAAACAGTCTGCAGCCAGACGTGAGTACACGGAATTACAGCAGGCTGAACAGTCTGCGGCACATCAGACTGCATATCTGAACGCAAAGCGTGCACGGCATGTTTTCAATGATGAAGATACTGAAGAGGAGACTGAAGTGATCGAAGAAATGACACAGGAAGAAACAGTCGCATTAGCGGCACCTGAAGAACCCGATGAAGCGAAGGTACTTGAAATGCGCAGAGCCCTGCGTCCTTCCGATAAAACGGAGATCGTACCCTATAAGCTTGAAGGCCGCCGCAAGGAATATAAGACACTTGATGAACTGAAAGAAGACTTCAGAAATGTTTTTGAGAATGACGCTGAGATCTTCCAGAAAGATATCATGGCCGCATTGTCGCATCTGGAGATGAATGAACAGGATCTTGAAGATCTCTGGAACTGGTTCTCAGATGAAGGCATCGATATTTCTGAAGATGAAGACGTCGAAGCACTGACGGACGACGTTGATATTCTGGATGACGACGGCGATCTGGATGAAGATGGTGATGACGCTGACGGTGAAGGTGATGATGAACTGGGTGATCTGAATCCCCAGGAACTGACCAGCACATACGGCCGCACCGGCGGAACACAGATGAACGACCCCGTCAAAATGTATCTGAAGGAGATCGGAAGAGTACCTCTTCTGAAACCTGAGGATGAACCGGAGATCGCCAAGCGTATCGAAGCAGGGGATGAGGAAGCCAAGAATATCCTGATCTCAAGCAACCTGCGTCTTGTTGTCTCCATCGCGAAGAAGTATGTCGGCAGAGGCATGCTGTTCC
>DMBB01000001.1 GCA_003446295.1 Erysipelotrichaceae bacterium | reverse complement strand
TGCGTCAGGGCAAACACTTCTACTCAACAGGTGAGATCCTGATCGAAAAGAGCACGATCGAAGACGGTCATGCAGAAGCAGAATTCAGCTGGACATTCCCGCTGACAGAAGCTGAGCTCGTCTACTCTGACGGAGAGAATGTAAACAGTGTTATCGTTCCTCTGGAAGATACGACTTCTTACGGCAGAAAGACAGTCTCCTTCGACTTCCCGAAGGGAATGAAGTGGGCTCGTCTTCTGGCTACTGATATCGCAGGCAACTCCGCATTCAGCATGCCGGTACACTTCAAGAAATAATCTGTCAAACAGAAATACCTCCTTTACATGAAAGACTGTCCTCACGGGCAGTCTTTTAGTATATATATGATGACATGGTATTCGAAAGGTATTTTGAGATGATTATGAAGAATCTGAAATGGTAGATTCCTTAGGAATGGTGTATTGTACAGCAGAAGGAATCAGTGAATTCAGATATTTGAAAATGAAAGATACTGAGAAACATGTACATTATATGTATCTTATCTGCAATGTTATAGATATAATAGTTAAGCGTTTGGGGGTTATTATATGAAATTGTTTCAGCCTGTAGATATGACAAAAGACGACCCGGTCAAATCGATCATGATCTTTACGATCCCGATGCTGATAGGAAATGTTGCCCAGCAGCTGTATAACACTGTAGACAGTATTATTGTCGGACGTTTTGTCGGAGATAATGCACTGGCGGCTGTCGGCAGCGCCGGACCAATCCTGAATCTGATGCTGGTCCTGTTCATGGGTATCGCAACAGGTGCGGGCATCATGGTAGCACAGTATTACGGTGCTCAGCTCAGGAAAGATCTGTCAAAAACGATCGGTACCTGCATTACTCTGACACTGATCGCGTCTTTGTTTATTATGATCGTCGGACCGCTGATCACGCGTCCGCTGCTGCATCTTCTGAATACGCCGGAATCGATCCTGGACTGGTGCTATAACTATCTGTTCATCATTTTCATGGGTATTGCCGGGGGCGGTCTTTACAACATCCTGGGCGGTGTGTTGAGAGGATTAGGTGATTCTGTGTCAGCGCTTATCTATCTGCTTGTCGCGACATTCCTCAATATTATTCTGGACTATGTGTTTGTAGCGAACTTCGGACTTGGTGTTGCAGGTGTTGCACTTGCAACGATCATTGCTCAGTTTGTTTCAGCTGGATTATGTATCTGGAAGCTGACACGCATGCAGGAGATCTTTGATCTGAAGAAAGAATATCTGATCCCGAAGAAGAAATATACCGCAAAGCTGATCCGTCTCGGTCTGCCTTCCGGTGTGACGCAGGCGATCTTCTCAATGTCTATGATCGTTGTTCAGTCTCTGACAAACAGCTTCGGAGAACTGTTTATTGCGGCGAATGTCATCGTTATGCGAATCGATGGATTTGTTATGCTGCCGGCGTTCTCATTCGGTTCTGCAATGACAACTTACGCAGGACAGAATATCGGCGCCGGAAAGCTGGACCGTGTGATCGAAGGTGCCAGAAAGGGTACATTGACTGCAATGGGCATCTCAGCAGTACTGACTGTACTGATCATTCTGTTCGGAAGAAACCTGATGAGCATCTTTACCGAAACACAGGAACTGATCGATCTGAGCTACCGCATGATGCGTATCCTTGCGCCTGGCTATATTGTCATGGAAGTGACGCAGTGTCTTTCCGGTATTATGCGCGGAGCAGGGGATACGATCACACCGATGTGGATCTCGATCCTGTCATCCGTACTTCTGAGAATCCCGCTTGCTTACGGTCTCGTTGCCCTCAGCAAGACGCCTGCGCTACCGCAGGGTAACTGCGCAATGATGTACATTTCCATGCTGATCAGCTGGTCATGCGGTGCTCTGATGACGTTTATCATGTACCGCAGAGGAAAATGGAAGACCAAGGGTATCGTTGCCTGAAAACATTACAAACATCATATGTATGCCTGCCACCTTGCAGGCTTTTCATTTATTCGTTCATATAGAATGAATCGTTCATATGGGTATGCTTTCGCTGCACGAATTGACAATCTGATCCGTATTCATTATAATAAGTGAACGAAAGGTCACCGAATTATAACATCATGGCAAACGATACAAAAGAAAGAATCCTTTCTGCAGCATTGGCTATGTTTTCTCAGAAAGGGTATGCAGGAACAAATATCCGTGAATTAAGTGCGTCGCTCGGTCTAGTAAAGTCAGGTGTGTATAAACACTATGACAGCAAAGAGGCAATATGGAATGCGCTCCTTGACGAGATGATCGCATACTACGAGGAACATTTCGGATCACCCGAGCACCTTCCGCCGATACCGGATTCATTGGAAGAGCTTACAGAGATGACCATGAGAATGGTCAATATCACGATCCATGATGAGAAGATCATCATGACTCGAAAAGTACTGACGCTAGAGCAGTTTCGGGATCAGCGTGCATGTCAGCTCGCAACCAGACACTTTCTGACAGGTCTGACTGAGATGTTTACCTATGTGTTCCAGGGAATGATGGAGAAGGGTCTGTTAAGACAGGATGACCCTGAAATGACCGCTTTTTCATACACTGCACCGATCTCATCACTGATCCATCTTTGTGACCGTGAACCGGATAAGACCGAAGATGCCATCAGACAGATTGAATCATTCAGCAGACATTTCTGCAGGATCTACGGCAATCGCTGATCAGTGTAAATCAATCAGAATCAGAAATATATGTTTCAGGAGAAATAACATGCTTAAAATCGAACATCTTACAAAACGTTACGGTACAAAGACAGCTGTGGACGATCTGTCACTGCATATTCAGCCGGGCGAGATCTATGGCTTTATCGGTCATAATGGTGCAGGCAAGACAACAACACTGAAAAGTGCTGTCGGTATTCTGCAGTTTGATGAAGGGGATATCCTGATCAATGGAAACTCGATCAGGACAGATCCTTTGAAATGCAAAAGAGATCTTGCCTATATCCCTGACAATCCGGATCTGTATGAATATATGAGCGGTATCAAATATC
Organism: Erysipelotrichaceae bacterium; assembly: GCA_003446295.1. The sequence continues at coordinate 6,771 of DMBB01000001.1, read as the reverse complement.
TGAATTTTATCGCCGATATCTTCGGAATACCTGCAGATGTCCGTCAGAAACAGATCCGCAAGTATGCCGATCAGTTTGAACTGACATCTGATCTTGCGCAGCCTGTGTCCGCATATTCACACGGTATGAAACAAAAACTTGCTGTCATTTCAGCCTGGATGCATTCCCCGAAACTGATCATCATGGATGAACCGTTTGTGGGTCTGGATCCGAAGGCATCTCATCTGCTGAAGGAAATGATGCGTGAGCACTGTGATGCGGGCGGTGCGATCTTCTTCTCAACACACGTTCTGGAAGTTGCTGAGAAGCTCTGTGATAAGGTAGCGATCATCAAGCAGGGCAGACTGATCCGTACGGGCACGATGGAAGAAGTAAAAGGTGATGACAGTCTTGAGGAAGTCTTCCTTGAACTGGAGGACTGATCATGCTGAAAGTATTAGTGAAAAAACAGTTTACCGAAGTGTTCAGGAATTACTTTTATAACGCAAAGAAAAACAAGATGCGCTCAGACAAGGAGATCGCAGGCTATATTGCTTTTTTCCTGGTGATCATGGTGGGCTTCCTTGGCGGAACGTTTACTACGATGGCATTCTCTTTTCTGGGTGTTCTGAACGGGATGGGACTGGAATGGTTTTACTTTCTGGTGATGAGCGGCATCGCAATCACTCTTGGAGCATTCGGCAGTGTATTTAATACCTATTCAAGCCTGTATCTTGCTTCAGACAATGATCTGCTGCTGTCATTGCCGATCCCTGCAGGAACGATCATGACAGCCAGACTGATCAATGTTTATCTTCTGGGTACCATGTATGCTTCAACGGTGCTGATCCCGATGCTGGGTGTTTATTGGGCAGTTACCGGATTTACATTTTCTAAACTGATCTGCGGGATCCTGCTGTATCTGATCAATACAATGATCATATTGATCCTGTCGTGTCTGCTGGGATGGATCATTGCGAAGATCAGCGTGCGTCTGAAAAACAACAGCTATCTTAAAGTACTGATCTCGCTTGTATTCATCGGAGCCTATTATTACTTCTATTTCAAAGCGAACAGTCTGGGCAGCGCAATGCTCGAAAATGCCGGAAATTACAGTGAGAATCTGAAAGGTTCTGCCGCTTTGCTTTATCACTTCGGAATGATCGGTACAGGTGAGTGGCTCTCTGCAGTATTATATACGGCAGCTGCTGCAGTACTTTTTGGAATCATGTTTACGGTCATGCAGCACAGTTTCCTGAGCATAGCAGCATCCGGAGGCAGCGCTGAGAAGAAACAGTATACAGAGAAAACAGTGAAACAGAAGAGCGTATTCATGGCACTGCTAGGGAAAGAGTTATCACGATTTACCTCAAGTGCCACCTATATGATGAACAGCGGCCTTCCTCTGTTTTTCTTACCTGTCGCGGACATCTATATTCTGCTCAAAGGCAGGGAAATATTTCAGGTGCTGGATATGGTTTTTGCAGAAATACCGAACAGCACAACAGTGATTCTGTGCACGTCATTCTGCACTTTAGCTGGAATGATCATCATCGCAGTACCTTCCATATCGCTGGAAGGGAAAAACATCTGGATCCTGCAGTCATTGCCTGTTTCTCCGAAGCTTGTCTTACGGGCAAAAGCAGGGCTGCAGATGATCCTCACAATGGTACCGCTGCTTTTCAGTCTGATATGTGCTTCATTTATCATTCAGGCTTCTCCTGCTGCCAAAATACTGCTCTTTCTGCTGCCGTCTGCCTTTACATTCTTTGCTTCAGCAGCAGGGACGATTGTAGGCGTCAGAATGCCTGTGATGAACTGGACAAGCGAAACATCTGTAATCAAACAAAGCGGGGCAGTACTCGTTGTGATGCTCGGGGGAATGATCATCAATACGATCTTTGCAGGATTATTTTTCCTGATCGGATATCAGATCGGTGCAGTATCATATCTGCTGATCTGGACGATCCTGTACACGGTCATTGGTCTTCTGCTCTTCAGGTGGCTCGACACAAAAGGGGCAGCGATGTTTGCTGCATTATAACTTCATCATGAACCTGAAACACGGACATGTCTGATATGAATGGAGTTGAGAATATGAACAAACTGATTGCCTTCTGCGGGCTGAACTGTGAGACATGTGATGCCCGTATTGCTACAGTCCGCAATGATGATGCTTTGCGGAAATCAACCGCCGAGCTTTGGTCAAAACTGAATTCTGCTGAGATCACGCCGGAAATGATCAATTGCACAGGCTGCAGACTTGACGGTGTGAAAACACCGTTCTGTGAATCACTCTGTCCGATCCGCCAATGTGCACAGCAAAGAGGGTATGAGACCTGCGGTGACTGCTCTGAAGCAAGGACATGCCAAAAGGTTCAGATGATCCTTGAAAACAATCCTGAGGCACGCCGTAATCTTGGCCTGCAGTGATCGGAATATCTGCTGAAAAGAACTCCGTACTCAGAAAATCATGAGACGGAGTTTTTCTGTATGCTGTTGCAGATAGAAAGAGAATTCTCTGATGTATAATTTTGATAAGTCATGAAATTGCTGACAAACAAACAGCATTTCTGCAGTCAACATATATCATGAATCATTGACCGGAGGTTTTGATCTATGGAATATAATGATGAGCAGCTGCGGGCTGCGTACGCCCTGAATCTCTGTACTGTTTCTGTATCGCAGATCATTGATTACGCTGATGTGAATATCATGGAGCAGGAATATGATGCGATACTCAATAATCTGAATCTGGAACAGATCCCGAAGGATGAGCCGCTGCTGAACATACTGAAGGAAATACTGGATACGATCACATCTTTCCGTATTCATGTGGAAGATAAGATGATGGTCGAAAAAGAATATCAGCAGAAGATGAAGAACGGCATCTGGGAAGCCGTACCCAGTCTGGGTATGATCATAGTCGGTGTAACGCCTCTCACCATGTCTCTTTCACTGGTTGCGCAGATCGGCACGAGTTATATGAATTATCGTCATGCTAAAGCTAACCGCAGCATTGAAGTGGATAAGACACGCCTGCAGCTTGATAATGCAGCGCTGGAACGGTTCAATGCGCTCAGAAGAAATCTGTTTGATACAGCATGGCGTTTATCTGACAGTAACGTTTCTCAGATCAGCTGAGACTGAGTGAAAAACAGATCCGCCAGTACAACATGATTCTGATGGATAATGACCCGTTCAGAAGATTTGAGCGTCTGGATATGATCAAGGATGATTTCATCGCATATCCTCCGTTCTGGTATTATTACGGAAATACAGCAGATATCATTTCCAAAACAAATGCTGCATCAGGACTGAATACCAGAATGCAGTACCGCAAAGCTGCGGTCAACGCGTTCAGGCAGTTCCGTGAACTGAATACATTTGGTCTGTTGAGAGAAGACTGCATAGCTTCAGCAAATGCATTGGAACTGGCTGATCTTTTGGATCAGGAGAAGGACAAAGCAGAGATCTGTGACCTGATCGATGAAGCGGTCAGATTCTCCGGCAAAGAGAATGATATTCTTCAGCTGGCAGCTATGGGTTATCTGAATATCGGCATGCATGAAAAAGCTGAAAGGATCCTGAGAATGCTGGTCAATGAGCAGTACAATACGGTAATGAATGCGCAGCTGCTGAGTGCTGTTTATATCAAAGAACTGTGCGATCATAATTCTGACGAGGCTAAGCATAATTACATTCTGCTGGCGATGAGAATAGGGCGGAACAAGCTTTTCCCGCTTCCTGAAAACAACGCTGCAGGACATGATGTGCTGGAAGAAAAATTCATAGGCGAGCAGAAAAAACTGCTGGTTACAAAATACAGGATCGTTTTCGATGAGCTTGCGGAAAGATACGCTGAAAAATACAAGAATATCATTCCGCTCCCTACAACCAAACATCCCGAAATACAAAAAAAAGAGCAGATATTCCAGGTATTCTCTGATCAGGAAAAAACTCAACAGTATATATCCGTACTGCGTGATGTCGGGATACCGTTCCGCATCATTGATCTGCTGAATGAAATGTTTGAAAACTGCTGCACAGTGTCATTTATCGGAGATGCTTTCCAAAACGAACTGTATTCCGATATTGAGAAAGCAGTGTTTGCTCATCAGGAATATTTTGCCGAGCTTCAGAATAAGCTGAATGACGGTTCCTTTGATGAGAAAGACATGGGAAAACTGCTGGATCTGGATCTGATGTCCTTTACATCAGAACTGTATAAAGATCTCGGTCAGGAAACACTGAAGTACATTGAAACAAGGGAGGAACTTCTGGACTTTTCCATTGCGGAGATCAATCTGCTTGAATTCTGCCGCCAGCATAACTTAAAGGATCCCGCGCTCAGAGTCGGAAAAGACGGCAATGAATTAAGGATTCCTGCTGCTCAGAAAAAGAGAAGACTGGAATATGTACTGCTTGGAACGGAAGCAGTCAACGCATCCAGACAGAGCACAAATTCTTTTGAGATGCTGAATATCATCAAAGAACAGATCCCGAACATTCTGAAGCCTGACTGCGGATCCCAGTTCTTTCTGCGGGATGATTCAAAGCTGGACCGTTATTTCAATAAAGTCTATCTGCTGAAAAAGGATCCTGCACTGCGTGCACATGCACTCGCAGTCCTTGATGGAACAGGGGCCACGATCAGTGATCTGATTTTTACGACGCACGGAATCGTTACAGTAATAGGGCAGATCGTCAGAAAACTGGTGCCATACCATGAGATCGAATTGTCGGAAGGCATCAATAAAGAACTGATGATCAATGGATGGTATACCAATGATTACGTCGATCTGGATGCACTGTATGGGCTGATCAGAATGCTGAGCGAAAGGGCAGATCTGCTTCCGGATTCAAGTGAAACAAAATTCGGTATACTAAGATAACAGAGAAACACCACAGAACGCAAAAAGATGGCCGCAGAGGCCATCTTTCATCATAAATGGGAATTGATCCGTATCTGATACGATCAGCGGTTTACACGTGCTCCAGCGCCGCCCATGATCGCTTCTACTTCTTTCTTGGAAGCCATGGATGTGTCACCAGGTGTTGTCATAGCAAGTGCGCCGTGAGCTGCACCGTAGTTGACTGCTGTTTCAGCATCGCAGCCGCTCATCAGTCCGTAAATCAGACCGGAAGCAAATGAGTCACCGCCGCCTACACGGTCAAGGATCTCGAGATTGTCATAGCTCTTGGACATGAAGATCTCGCCGTCAGCATAGACCATAGCTTTCCAGTCATTGACTGTAGCTGTCTTGACTGTACGCAGTGTAGTAGCAACTACTTTCCAGTTCGGATATACTTTGACAGCTTCGTTCAGCATCTTCTTGTATCCTTCAAGATTCAGTTCTTTCAGGTTTGCATCGTTGCCTTCGATTTCGAAGCCGAGGCATGCTGTGAAGTCTTCTTCGTTTCCGATCATGACATCGACATACTTGGCGATCTCACGGTTGACCTGCTGTGCTTTTTCTTTGCCGCCGATTGCAGACCACATAGAAGGACGGTAGTTCAGGTCATAGGAAACGATCGTACCGTATTTCTTAGCTGTCTTGATTGCTTCAATAACTGTTTCAGAAGCTGTCTCTGACAGTGCAGCATAGATTCCGCCAGTGTGGAGCCAGCGAACGCCCAGTGTACCGAAGATGTACTCGAAGTCGAAGTCTTTAGCTGTAGCCTTAGAGATCGCTGTATTAGCTCTGTCAGAGCATCCTACAGCACCGCGGATACCGAAACCGCGCTCTGTGAAGTTGATGCCGTTGCGGCAGATTCTGCCGATTCCGTCAGTTGTCATCCATTTGATCAGGGAAGTATCAACACCGCCCTGGCAGATGAAGTCTTCCATCAGACGGCCGACTTCGTTGTCAGCAAATGCAGTGATCGTTGCGGTTTTCAGTCCGAAGCATTTTCTGAGACCTCTTACAACATTGTACTCACCGCCGCCTTCCCAAGCTCTGAATGAACGAGCTGTGCGGATCCTTCCTTCACCCGGATCAAGCCTGAGCATGATTTCGCCAAGGCTTACTGCATCATAGGTGTAGGTTCCTTCTGGTTTTAATTCGATCTTCATAATTACCTCATTTCTTTCCGATTGTTTATGTTCATCTGGATTATCATGTCATTTTTCTGTTCACATCACTTCTGTTCATAGACAGCAGATCACATGAAGTACGTATTATGCTCAGATACCTCCGCAAACAATCATTTTCTAAATTATAGCATGTGCAAAAAATATGATTATGTTCATTTCATACATAAATATGGTAAAACGATACACTTCATTTCAGTACCCTGATCCAGACGTCATTCATGGAGAGGGGAGGTACTCATAGATCAGGTATTGCACCTCTTATGCAAGACATTACCTCACGTACTAAAACATGAACTTTATTTCTGATAACGTTATAAACAATATTAATCAGCAATAAATTTAACAAATAAAATCCAATGTTTGAATTATAGAAAATATGATTCATAAATTAAAAGAAATCAGAAAAATGAGATTCCTGTAAAAGACTGCAAAAGTATATTTACTTCGCATAATGTATGTTATGCGATTTTTATTTTTGACGATATGAGGGGTATATTTCCCCTGTAGATGACAGATATACGATGATTCATAAATATTGTATTCATTTAATATTTGACTGCCATATGAATCACTGTATTTCATTATTCACTGTATTTCACGCACCAGAGATTCTCTGCATAGATGTACAGCAGTCTATCAAGCAATAACACCTAACGTATTCGTGGTCGTACGACGATGTGCTGTACGTCGTGTCA